>JAXGSX010000145.1:0-8995 GCA_040775225.1 Kiritimatiellia bacterium
ACCGGAAGGATTGTCCAGGAAGCGCCGGCGCCGGCCGGCGGGGCGGTCCGGTGTTCGGGGTCGTCATATGCCAAATCCGCCGGTTGGCATGCCGCGGCAAACCGGATGCTTGCTTTGTCATTCCCGCCGCTGGGCTTTTGGAT
Source organism: Kiritimatiellia bacterium (assembly GCA_040775225.1). Classification (GTDB taxonomy): domain Bacteria; phylum Verrucomicrobiota; class Kiritimatiellia; order JAAZAB01; family JAAZAB01; genus JAXGPF01. The sequence goes on from JAXGSX010000145.1 coordinate 144, forward strand.
CTTTCCGGCAATCTGGGAATCCATATCACGGTCATCCCGCATATCTGATTTTCAATGCATGCCTGACGATATCATTATTTATATTCTTGTCAACTAATAAATCAATGAATGGTGTATTTATTGCTATTGTTAGAAATAAATGGCTTGCCGATTGCCGACCGCCCCGTATGGGAAGGGGGGGGCCGCGCCGGAAAGCGCGTAACCGGTGAATCGAACACCCCGGCGCCGCAGGCTGGTGGACCGGCGCGCGCTGTGGCGCTAAATGCTTCCCGCCGCTGGGCAACCCACATGCCCGCTCAGAGATAACTATTTCCCAGGCAAGCATCCCATCAAAAAATATTGACATCCGGCCGGGTTGCGCCACAATACGCCTCAAGGTGAAGGTTAACCTGCCGTGCGCTCACACAAAAAGGAGGCCTCAGCATGCAAACATCGTTTGGCAGCTTTCGATTTCCCGCCGCCGTCCAATGCTTTTTGGCGGCTGCCATAACGTTTGCCGACGTCCGTTACGCCGCCGCTGATTATTTTGCCGTCGGCGATTTCGACGGCGACCGCCGCGCCGATCCGTCCCGTATCGTGGACGACGCCTGGATGGTCTGGTGTTCGACTCTCGAATACCAACCGAACGGCTTCCACGACTTTGCCATTGGCGGCGGCTCGTTTCTGAGCGCCGATTTCGACGGCGACGGCCTGGCCGATCCGGCCATGGTGGATGCCTCATGCAATTGGTACATTTGTCTCTCTTCCCTGGGCTATCAGACGCATGGGCCAAATCATCTGCCATGCTCACGCGGCATTCCGCTGGCGGCTGATTTTGACGGCGATGGCCGGGCTGATCCTGCCATGGTGGTTGGCGGCCACTGGCACATCTGGCTCTCATCTGCCAATTATCAACTCCAGGGTCCGTTTGACTTTGCCGTACCCGGCGCCACGCCGGCCGCGGGTGACCTGGATGGCGACGGAAAAGCCGACCCCGCCATGGTCCTGGCCGGGGAATGGCATGCGTGGTATTCCGGCGCCGGTTATCAGCATCGCGGCCCGGTGGCGCTGGGCATCGCCGGAGTGCCGTTTCTAGGCGATTTTGACGGCGACGGCCTGGCCGATCCCGCCGTGATTGCCGGCGATGGCGCGTGGCAGGTGTGGATGTCCGGCGCCGGTTATCAGCCGCAGGGTCCTTACAACTTGCCGGTTCCCGAACAGGCGCCGCGGGTCTCGGCCGTAGTCCTGGATGAAGTCAACGGCGCCTATGCCCTGGCGGCGGTGGAGAATGACTATGCTGCTTTTACCAACTGCTCGGTGGATGTCAATGGCGCGCCGCTTGCGTATGGACTGCCGGTAAATTTCACCAATGATGCCGGTCTGGCAGTTTCCCTGTTGCTGCCGGTGTATTACGCCAGCCTGCCCTCGGTTAATCAGGGCGTTCCTGTGTCGGTCACTGTCCGCAATGCCGCAGACGAGTTGATTTATCAATCCGACCCCGCGCCGATGCCTGCCCTGCCCGGCATTACCAGCCCGGTCAACGGGCAATCTCTCCCGGCCGACGCGGATATCGAGATTGCATGGAATGCGGCATCCGGCGCCCAGGGGTACCTGGCCGGTTATGTTGCGGGGGAAGTCGGCGCGGAAGCAGACCAGGGGCTGTATGCCGCATTCCTGGATGACAACGCCACCAACCTGATGGTGCCGTCCCCGGTAATGAAAACCGGAACCGGCGATTTTTACGTCTATGCCCTGGCGGGCGACACCAGCATTTTCGATCTTGAGTTCAACCCGGCTTCGTTTTTTCTTGCCGGGGCCGGCGATGCCGTCAAGGCTTCGGTTGCCACCCCGCCCGCTCCTACCGCGTCCGTCGGCCTGCAATTGGCCAAGTCATACCGGAAGACCGAGCAGGGGATAACCTTTACCATCCGGGAATACAATCCCCAGCAGATTCAACAGCCGGGCACGGTCTATATCCAAATCAAAATGCCCAAACACCATCTCACCGTGGCTTTTATCAAGGCATTTGACATGAATGGCAAGGAATATTTTTCCTGGCTGAAAAAGCGCGTGTATTCCAGCAAACGCAAACGCTATTGCCACAACATCAGCGTCAGCCCGGGCACCACCATTGTGATCGGCGAGAAAACCTGCGACCTGGAAGCCGCCAATTATTCGTACTGAACCATTCCGTGCCGCCGGTCAATCAGCCGCGGCCGGCGCCTGGCCGGCCAGCGCGGCGGTTTGCTCCTGCGAATCGGCGGGAAATATCCTGAATCCGATCGTGGCGGTCGCTCCGGGAGGCAGCATGCGGGGGCCGTCGGGGCTGAAATACGGGCCCACTGCCTGCCAATCGTCCCGCGGCCAGATGGTGGTGATTTTGCTGCCGCCCGGATTCAACTGAATCAAGCCGTACCCGCCCCTGGTGTTGGCCGATGGGAAAAACATCCAGGCCGAGATCGGCAACTGCGGCACGCCGGCGTATTGCCAGCCGTTGGCATCGTAATAATAGGGGAATTTGAAGCCCATCAGCCGGTAATAAAAATGCCGGCGCACGTCGTATTCCGACAGGTTTTGCCGGGTGGCCTGCAACTCGATGGCCGGTGAATTCTTCTCGGCGGTCAAGGTTAAAGTAATCCGGCAGGGGCCGTCCTGCGCGTGCAGGATGACGCATTTTTTCGCATCCGTATCGGCCAGCACGGTTGTTTTTTCCGGCGGGAAGTTCAAGCCGTACCCGCCGAAAGCGCCGTAAGGACCGGCGAAGGCCGCGTTCATGCCGCCCGGACCGACACTCGCCCGCATGGCGCCGTTGACCAGTGTCGCCTGGCGGTCTTTGACTTGCAGGGTGAAAGGCTTTTCGCCTTCGCCGCCCCAGGCTGGCATGACCCCCAGCGCCAGCGCGATTGTGATCAGTCCGATCCGTCCGATCAGTCCGATTTTCATGGGATTCCTTAGTATTTGAATGCCAGCCGGACTATTTCTCCGTGAATTCGCCGGGCGTTTCACCCTTTTCCAGTTGGATGCCGTCCAACCATACGGTATACGGTTGGTCGAGTTTGGATTTCTCGGCCAACTGCATCAGGAAGGCGCCGCCGGGCGATGCGCAGGGCATGCTGTAACGCGCCCATTCCCGCGAAAGCTCGAAGTTCTTGTCCTGCCACAGGCCTTTGCCCTCATTGGGCAGGCCGACCCATAAGCGGGTTTTGTCTTCCGCGGCCCGCGCGTAAAACGAAAACACATACGGCTGGCCGCGGTCTTTCGGAACGGCGGCCAGGCCGTAGACGCCGCCCCAGCCGTAACCCGCGGGCTGGCCGATGCGCAGGGAAACCTTGCCGAATTTCGGGTTTTCCGTGTCGAGCGCGTAATCGCGGGCGCCATCCATGGTGTGATGCCTTAAGACGCGGTATGGCATGTAAAAATCGGGGCGGTCGGTCAGCTTCCGCCGGTCTTCGAACGACGGGTTGAACACCAGGTTCCTGCTGTTGTTCCGCCGCTCCTTGATGGCTTCGATTTGCGGCGCGGGGGCGGCCAGCTCGGGGTGGGGCGTGGCGGCGATGGACACCTCCGCCGGCGCGGCGGCGTCCAGCGGCGCCGCCAGTTCGTAAGCCCTGACGCCGTAAGGCTCCAGTTTGTCGGTGAATGATTCGCCGGCAATCCGGAATGCGGATTGATCGCCAAACATCCTTTGCGCGCCGGAAAGATTTTTGATTTTCAGGTTCAGCTCCACCGGGTAATTCCTGCTGTTGACGGCCATCCCCAGCAACCGGCCATCGGGAAAGCGGAACAGGCGGAAAGGCACGGGCGGGATTTTCCAATGGGCGGCGTCGTAATTCCCCGACGCGTACTTGACTTGCTGCTGCGCCGGATCGTTCAGCAGCGCCGGAGCCAGCGTTTCCACCTGGCTGCCCAGGCGGCGCAGCGCCGCCCAGGTTTCATCACTGTTGGCCAGCATGTAAGTGAAGTAGACGATGCCTTTGGCGCCGTAAATCATGGCGGCATACGCCTGGCACATCAGTTCGTCCCCGGACAACGGCAGCGGGCAGCGGCCGGGATCGAGCGCGGCCGGCTGGGGCACGACCCAGATGGGCATGCGCCTGGTCGCGGCGCGCCGGTCAAGTTGCGCCACTTGCGCCGCCATCGGGTCGCAGGGCCGGCTGTGCTCGTTGTTCCAGTTGGGGTAAGTGTAAATATCGTAGGCCAGATAATCGAAGGTTTCCAGCGCCTCCGGCACGGGCGGAATGGTGCGGGCATACAGCCCGAACATGGCGTGGTGGGGGTCGAGTTCGGCGATGGTCGTCCGGAACAGTCCCTGAACATACAGCCGCGAAACCCAGTCGCCCAGGTTTGGCTCATCCATGCCGTACCAGGCCAGGAAATTCTCCTGGTCTTTCAGCGTTGCCGCGCAGTTGCGGATGTTCGGCAGGAGTTCAGTCTCATAATATTCCCGCGCATGCCGGTTCTTCTCCTCCTGGACGATGTTTTTCAGGCCGGCAGCTTTGCTTTCCCATGCCGAACTCGCCTTGTGCAATCCGCCCCAGATGATGACATTGATGCCGGCGGCATGGAGGGCCCGGCAGGCCTGCTGCAGGGCATCCTGGCTGAATTTTCCCTCAAAGGCGCCGTTGAAGGTGATGATCGTATTCATTTTGGCGCTGGACAAGGCTTTGATGTATGCATCCATGACGACCGGGTTGCTGTCGAACTGGGCGCCGCAGTACATGCCGAAGGCGAAGTATGGCCGTCCTTGGAACATCAATACCCGGCGGAATTGATCGCTTTTGCTCTCGTTCGGCTGGCCGGGCAAACGCGTGACCGAAAGCTTCCGCTCCCCCAGCGACTTGCCCTCGGCGTTGACCAGCACCGCCTTGAAATGATTCCCGCCCGGCTGCAAGATTCCGGCTTCCAGCGTCAAAACCGTTTCGGGAAGCGGGGCCTTGGTTTCCGCGATGGATTTTCCATCCGTATCCTTCAACGCCAGGGTCATGGAGGCCAGCGTTTCACGGGTCATGTCCAGGATGACCCGGATCCGGAGCGTCTTTTCAGACGAGTAAAAACTGAACTCGCTGTAAATTTCCCTGATGATGTTCCCGGAAAAAGGGATGCGCTTGCCCGCCAGCACCATGCCGGTCTGCCGGTCGGTCACGCGCAGGCGCAGTGTTTTTTCGGAGAAATCCGGCACGGGCACGTTGATGGCGAATTGCTGCTGGCAGCGCGGCGGGAGGACGAGGGTGGCGGCGGCCAGCACCCGTTCTCCGGCGCCGGCGTCCGATTCGACAACTTCGATCTCAGCCTCGCCGGCTGCCGGCGTCGCGCCCAGGATTTCGCCCTGGACGTCAAAACTGAACTGTCCGCCTTCCGTTTTCAATTCCCCGGTTTGCACTTGATCCAGCATGACCAGCAGCGGATATGCCGCCTGGTTTTCAGACTCAAGTCCGGCCAATACGCCAAAACTTTCCGTCTCATGCGCCGAGTTTTTTACCGGAGCCCAGAAATAATGACTGCGGGATTCCGAGATTTTGGCGCCATAGGCGTCCAACTCGATCTTGACCAAGTTGCGCATCAGGTTCAGCCGGACGGCGCCGGGCGCCTCGGCGTTCAGCACCGCCAGCGGGATGGCTATTTCCGCCGTCCAGCCCGTTTCGCCGGTTTGCGCCGCGGCGATCCAGGGGAAATTCCAGGCCAGGTCGCGCAGCAAATTGCCGTCCTTGTTCTTGACAATCCGGCGTTCTCCCTTGATGCCGGCATAATTCAGCATGTAATGGTAGTAACGGTCCATTCCGGCGCGCTGCACGAAAATCTCGATCGAATCATCGTGGCAGATCGTGGCGTCGTCTTCGGTGACGCCGTGCAAATCCAGAAAGCGCATGTTGGGGTTGCGGCATTCGACGGCGATATACAGGAATTTGCCGTCGCGGGCCACCAAGGCGCGCGTGTCCCGGGAGCGTCCGCCGGCCGGGTCTTTGTAAAGGTAAAAATCTCCCAGTGCGGCGGCATTTTGCCAGCAGGGGTCATCGGGCTTGCCGTCCATTGCCGGCGCCGCGGACCATACCGGCGGAGCCGCTTCCGGCAGATCGCCTGCATTGACAAATCCGCCCAGGACAAACATTGCCGCTGCCATTAACCGCCAAGTCATCATCCTCTTCATGCGTTTCTCCGTTTGAGGCTTCCGCGGCGCAGGCGCCGCAGCCGCTAGTCCATTGACAATCCCTTCCGTGCCGTGACTTCAAAACTACGCTGCCCCTGCGCCATCCATTCCAGCCGGGTAAGCGGCTTGCCGGCGCGGGCGGCCAGGGCGGCGGCGCAGGGCGGCAAGATCGTCCGCACCTTGATCCCGGGCGGCGCGGTCACGGTCAGGCGGAACCGGTCATCGGTATTGCTCCAGTCCGCGCCGATGGTTCCCTGTTCGGTGTTGATCCAGCCGCGCGCCCAGTCAATCCCGGCGGCCGGCAGGGGTCTGATTTCCGGATCCCGGTATCCGCGCCGGCCGGGGCGGATGCCGCAAAGGCACTTGAACAGCAGCGTGCCCGCGTAGGCGGCGAATCCGTGCGCGTTGGAACGGGTGTCATGGCACAGGGTTTCCCACAAGGTGTCGCCTCGCTCCACCATGGGCCGGCAGATGTCGCGCACGTCCCGGACGACCACATCCGCCTCGCCGCGCCCGAAGGCGTAAGCCAGCCGCGGCCACAGGCCGAACATTCCGGCGCGCGCCAGGGCGAACAGCCGGTTGTCATCGCGGCGCGGCTCGTCGTTGATGCGCAGGTCCCGCAGCACTTCCCAGAGCCGGTCGGCATCGGCCCGGTCCAGCGCGCCGCTCCAGAGGAGAAAATACTGCGTGGCTTCGGAACGGGCGTACTGGCCCTTGTGTCCGAAAGTGATCACTTCCGGATGGGGTACCGGCTGCAATTCGCCGCCGCGCATCTCAAACGCATCCGGCACCAGCCGGGCGAACCGGTTGCGGCCGGCGCTGGCGATAAACGGCGCGGCCATCTCGCGCAGGCGGGCGCGCAGAGCCGCGGCGCGCGCGGCGAGTTTTTTCGAGCCGGTGGCCCTGGCCCAGCGGTCAAGCGCCATGTAATACAGGGCGTTCATGCCGACGCCAATCCCGGTTTTGGAGCTGATTTTGGACCAATCCAGGAACCCGGTGATTTCCGGGCGGGCTTCAATCAATCCCCGCGGATTGACATGCCGCTCCACATCGGCAATGATTCCGGCGGCCGCTTCCCGGAATGACGGCGATAAAGGTTCACCGGTGAATTCCCGGTGGAGCAATCCCTGCAGGATAAACGACAGGTTATGCCCGAGGGTGATTTTGCCGACGCCCCCGGCGCAGCATAACACGCCGTCAATGGCCATGCCGGGCCAGGTTGGCAGGTGTCCGCGGCAATCGGCAAACATGTCCAGGAACGCCCGTGAAATCGCCGTGTCGCCGTAAAATATGTTGCCGGCCTCCACTTCCCAGTAGGAATCGCACAGGTAAATCCGGCGCTCGTGCGAGGAGCAGTCCACGTACAAGTCCGGCGCGCAGACCCGCAAGGTCCGTTTGGCCGCCGCCGTCACGCGGTTGAGCATCGGATCGGAGCAGGTCAGGGCGCCCCGCTCCTGTTCCGGCAGCGCACACCATTCGCGAGACGCGACCGATTTGATTTCCACTGTTTTGTCCCCGCCGGCCGGAATCACCACGCACAGGTAGCGCGCGCTGAAGGGGTGCCATGTCCGGTAAAAGACCCGGCGGCCGTCGCCCCGGATTTTGAAACCGTGAAAAATGTTTTTGCCGGCCATGACGGCCGGTGCGCCGTTTTCGCGGTTCAGCCACTCGCAATAATGGCTGGCCACGCTCATGCCCGCCGGAATTATCGCATCCAGTTCGAACAAGCCGCTGACCGTGCCGCCGAAATCGTAAACCAGGTAGCGCGGCGTTTTGCCCGCGGCAATCTTCCAGCCGGCGCCCGCCGGCGCAAATCCGCCGCCGCCGGTTAAGAATGTCCCCTTGCGGTCAATGCTGCCGTGGTCAATCACCTTGGCCGCCGGCGCCGGGCGCAAGGTCGGCAACGGCATGGGCCTGGGCCGGAATGCCTGGGGCGCCGCCGCCGGCCGGGCCGATAGCCAGGCGCGATCGTCATAATCCGGCGCGGTCCAGCCCCGGTCCAGTTTCCCGGCGTCCAGATACTCGGCCGGATAGGTGCTGCGCAGGGCGCCGGCCATGTCTTTTGCGGCATATGCGCGCCAGTTCTTTTCTTTCCAGCCGCGGCCGGCGGCCGGCCGGCCCTTTAGCTTCAATTCCAGCGCGAACCCGGGCGCGCCAAAGTCATACTCCGTCCGCGGACCGACATACACCAGCTCCAGCGCGATGACATTGCGCCCCGGCCGCAAGTGCTTGGCGACATCCAGCGTGTCCACGAAAACGTACTGCGCCGGCGACCGGGCGGGGCCGGCCATGACGAACTCGCCATTAACGTAAATTTTGTATAACGTCCGCGCCGCCACGCTCACGCTGGCAGTCCCGGGCTCGGCGGGAAGGTCGTATGTCTGCCGGTAAGACCGGTGGCAGAACGGCGTGCGTTTGCCGGTCACCGTCCTCATGAAATTGTAGTCGGCCGGGCGTATCTCCAGCCGTTTTTCCGACGCCGTCAATCGTGGCGCAATCCATGCTTGTCTCATGTTCAATAAGCATATCCTGTTGGATTATCATAAACCTGAATCCGTGACGGGATTTTATGTTGTCAAGATAATGTGCGTACAAACAATAATTTATGGCATTTTAAAATATCACCAAAAACACACGGCGCTGTTTGGCGGAAAAGACCGCCCTGCGGGTGAGGCCATTATGCCGCATCTGCTTTGTTGCGAAGGATTCGCGGTATATTTATACAGCT
>JAXGSX010000146.1:0-8992 GCA_040775225.1 Kiritimatiellia bacterium
CAGGGCTGTGTCCTGAAAGTCTACAAGGCAGTGTGATTATACAACTTAGATAAAATGTCTGGACAACAATTAGTGTTTCTGTTATTCCAATGGCATGCAAACAGAAGCATGGAAGCGATATGCGGATGCGGAAATTCTGTCGCGGGTAAGAGTGCGCTTAATTTGTCCGGAAGAGAAAGTCAGATGGGATGAGTTGATTTGCGCGCGTCATTACCTGGGCAATGCTAACTTGGTGGGACGGCAGTTGCGATATGTAGCCGAGTTGGATGGCCAATGGGTGGCGTTATTGGGCTGGAATGTGGCGGCCTACCATTTGAAAGGGCGAGAGGCATGGATTGGATGGACGGTTGAGCAACAACTTGCGCGGCGCAAGTTTGTGGTTCAGAACAGCCGTTACTTGCTGCTGGTTGAGCGTGGGCGATATCCGAATTTGGCCAGCCGGGTATTGAGTTTATGCACACGGCGTTTGAGTCAGGACTGGCATGCGGCCTTTGGTTATCCGGTGGTAGCGGTGGAAAGTTTTGTTGATCCGGAACGTTTTTCGGGCAGCTGTTATCGTGCGGCGGGATGGGAGATGGTAGGCGCGACGCAGGGGTATCGACGGCATCATCGTGATTTTTACCAGGAGGATGGGCATCCGAAAGAGCTATGGTTGCGTGCCTTGCATCCCCGGGCCCGGCGCTGGCTGTCGGCGGCGGCGCTGCCGGCGCATTTGGCGCAGCATGCCGATCCGGCGTTGTATTGTCCATATCCGGCGAAGCAGTGCCGTTCGCTCTGGGAACGGATGAACCAATTAAAAGATGTGCGTCGCACCAGGGGCCGGCGGCATGGTTTGGCGGCGGTGTTGACGATTTGTGCGCTGGCCACGCTCTGCGGTGCGCGTGGTACACGCGCGATTGCGGATTTTGCGAGTCATCTGAAGCGCCGGCAGTTGCGACTATTGCGCGGGTATCGCAACCCGCTGACGAAGGAATATGAGCCGCCGAGCGAGCCGACCATCCGGCGCATGCTCAAGCGGGTGGCGGCGGCTGAATTTGACTTGGCGGTGACCGCCTGGATGGCGGAACATGATCCGCGGCCATTACGCCGGTTGGCCGTGGATGGTAAAACCGTCAAAGGTTCACGGCAGGCTACCGGCAAGCCCGTGCATCTGTTAGCGGCCGTCTCGCCGGATTCGCTGCGTTTGGTGGCGCAACAGCCCGTTGACGAAAAGAGCAATGAAATCACGGCGCTGCGGCCCATGTTGGATCAGGCGCCGCTGGATGAGGTAGTCGTAACCGCCGATGCGATGCATGCCCAACAAGATGCCGCTCGCTTTCTGCAACAGGAGAAAGGAGGCGAATATTTTTTTAGTTTAAAAGGCAACCAGCCTTCGATACAGGCGAAAGCACAAGCGCTGCTAGACAGCGCTTTTCCCCCCTCGGCATCCGGCGCAAGCACGGACAACGGAGAAAAGTCACGGGCGACTTGAGGTGCGCGAAATCTGGGCGCTTGATGTAACGCCTGAGCAGATGGGGTTTTACGGCGCGGCGCAAGTGGTGAGAATACGCCGCAATTTTTCGTATCTGAAAAGCCATCGGCAAAGCGATGAAACAGTTCTGGGCATTACGGGACTGGCCGCGTTGCCGGATGCTCAAGCCAATGGCGAGGCCTTACTGGAAATTGCCCGCGGGCAGTGGAGCATAGAAAATGGTAATCATTACGTACGGGATCGGTCATATGATGAAGACCGTTGCCAAGTCCGTGATCCGAACAGTGCGCGCATCCTGGCTACTTTGCGTTCTTTGGCGCGGTTCCTGGCGAAAAATGGCGCGCACCATCCGCGCACCGAACATCAAAAAACAACTCCGTCATTTAATCGTTTCTGTAATGCGCATCAAAGTTTGGCGCTGCGTTGGCTGACGTCAGTACGCGGATTTAAATAAAAGCCGTTAAGGACACTGGATGTTGGATCGCACCAGCCGTCGCGAGTAGACGGACTCTGTCCGAAAACGCCGTATCATGGCAATATCTTGGCGGTGCTCGCGGATTTATATCGCAGACTGTGGTCCGAGTGCACGGCGACAGTGACGGTAATCACACAATATTTGCGCAAATTCGAGAATGACGCAGCCGTGAGGTGTTGGTATAATGGCGGATATCCGGATTGACAATCTATATAAGCATTTCGGCAAGCAAACAGTTTTGCGTAATGTTTCGCTGAATATCGCCGATGGCGAGTTTTTCGTGGTGGTTGGGCCGTCGGGTTGCGGCAAATCTACCCTGTTGCGCATTGTGGCGGGTCTGGAACAAGTATCTTCCGGCGAAATCCGCATCGGCGGCCGGCTGGTTAACCGGCTGGCGCCCGGACGGCGCAACGCCGCCATGGTTTTTCAAAGTTACGCGCTCCTGCCGCATTTGAAGGTGTTCGAAAACATCGCTTTCGGCATGCGCATACGGCGTGAGCCGCGGGATGAAATACGGCGGCGCGTTGCGGAAGCGGCGCGGATTCTGGAGTTGGAGCCTTTTTTACAGAAACGGCCGGCCCAGCTTTCCGGCGGCCAGTGCCAGCGCGTCGCCCTCGGACGGGCCTTGGTGCGCAATCCGGATGTTTTCCTGTTCGACGAGCCGCTGTCCAACCTCGATGCGCGCCTGCGCGGCGGCATGCGCGCCGAATTGCTGCGCCTCCACGCCCGGTTCCCTGCGACTACCCTGTATGTGACGCATGACCAGATTGAGGCTATGACACTCGGCGACCGCATCTGCGTCATCAAGGAAGGCACAATTCAGCAGATAGCCGGCGCCGATGAGATTTATAACTCTCCGGCCAACCAGTTTGTTGCCGCTTTTTTCGGCGCGCCGCCGATGAACATCGTTCCCGGCCGGCTGAGCGGTTCCGGCTGCGCGTTCCGCCTCTCCCTGGGCGTGGCCGCGCCGGTGAACCTGCGGATTAAATTCCCGGATTTGCGGGATGAAATAAGCGCCATGCCGGTGTCAGCCGGCGTGCGCCCGGAAAAAATCCGCGCCGGCGCCGGGCGCGGCCCGGATGATATTACGCTGCGGGGAACAGTGGAACTGGCGGAAATGACCGGCGCGGACGCGCATGTCCATTTCCGCTGGCATGATCAACGGCTATCAGCCCGCCTGGATGCGGCGCGGCCACCGGCGCCGGGTACGATCATGGATTTCTGGTTTTCCCCGATTGACATGCATTTTTTCAAGGATGATGGATGGCGTCTCCGCGTGGAGCGCAACAAGAAGGAAAATAGTCAATGCGATGGATGATATTGGTTTTACTGGTATGCGCGCTGGGCCCGGCTTGCGGGCCGCGGGCGCACGAAATAGAAGGCGGCCGGAAATTGGTCACGCTCTGGGCGCACGAGGGCCAGCCGGCGGAAAAACAGGCTTTGCAGGAATTGGTGGATGGCTTTAACATGCGCCAAACCAATATCCGCGCTCAGTTATCCTTTAAGCAGGAGCAAGGCTACGGCGACCGCGTGAATGCCGCCGCCATTGCCGGGCAATTGCCCGACCTGTTGGAGGTGGACGGCCCTTATACGGCGCATTTTGCCGCGCTGGGCATACTGCGGCCGCTGGGCGATTTGGCGCCGGAGGGTTATCTTAAGGATTTTCTGCCGACCGTCATCGCGCAAGGCGCTTACCAGGACGAGTTATACACGCTGGGCGCATTCGAATCCACGGTGGTTTTGTTTTATGACCGCGCCCGCCTGGAAGCTTGCGGCATCCGGCCGCCGGCCGAGCCGGCGGAGGCCTGGAATTGGCAGACATTCACGGCAGCCTTGGAAAATATCCGCCGGCGTTTCCCGAATCTGCTGCCGCTGGAAACTTTCTTGACCTGGGGCGGGGAATGGTTGCCGTATGCCTTTATGCCGCTGATCTGGTCGAATAACGGACGGGTGCTTGCGCCGGATGGCCGTCGCGCATCGGGATTCATCAACGGGCCGGCGGCAGTCGAGGCGCTGCAAGCCTGGCAGCAGTTGTTCCAGCGCGGCCTGGCCGATCCCAACGCCGCGCCGGGAAAATTTGAGCGTGGCGAAGCCGCCATGGCTCTGGGGGTCTTCAACCGCTGGCCGATATACCGCGCGGCGGGAATTGATTTCGGTATGAGCCCGTATCCCGGACTGCGCAAATCGGTGTCGCCCAGCGGTTCCTGGTGCTGGGGCATCGCCGCGGCGTGCCGCAATCCGGAGGCGGCCGCAACGGTTATGCAGGCGCTGCTGGATCCCCGCACGGGAATTCCTCCGGTCTGCCGCGCTAATGGCGGCATTCCCGCCCGGCTGGACGCCCTGGCGGAGATGCCGGATTACCAGGCTTCGCGCGGCCTGTTTGTCGCCCAATTGCGGCAGACGGCCCGCGCGCGGCCGGTGACCCCGGCCTACGCCACCTTGTCCATGGAGTTATCGCGCGCTTTGGGCGATATCGCCCGCGGCGCGGATGTGCAGGGCGCGCTGGACGCCGCGGCCCGCCGGATTGACCCTGTTTTGGACGAATAGCGATGAATTTCGCGTAAAAACGATGCCACCGGATCAACCATGTTCAATGCGGGAGTGGCTGGGCGCATGGTTTGACGGACATGCGGGCCTTTGGCTCTCATTGCCGGCCTTGATGCTGCTGGCGGCTTTCGTGGTGGCGCCATTTCTCATGGCGCTGGCGGGAAGTTTCACCAATCAATCCGTGCAGACGCTGCTGCAGCCGGAACATTTAAAATTCGTCGGAACGCAGCATTACCTGGATTTGATGCGCGGAAGCGATTTCTGGCGCGCTTTGTGGAATACGCTGTATTTTGTGGCGCTGGTGACCCCGCTGCAGGTGGGGTTGGCGCTTTTCATGGCGGTGCTGGTGAACGGTTCGGGATTGTGGCGGCGCCTGCTGCGGGTGTCTTTTTTCCTGCCCGTCGTCACGTCCATGGCGGTGTTGGCGGTCGTCTGGTCGCTCTTGCTCAATCCCGGCGCAGGAGCCTTCAATGCCATCCTGCGGAGCATGGGCGCGCCGCCGCAGCCCTTCCTGGACAGTCCGCGCCAGGCAATGCTATGCCTGGCGGCCATGTCGGTCTGGCAGGGCGCGGGGTTCCAGATGATGATTTTCCTGGCGGGAATGCAGGCGATTCCACCGGCTTTATACGAAGCGGCCCGGATGGAAAATGCCGGTCATTGGCAGTGTTTTCGGCGCATTACCCTGCCATTGCTGAAAAACACGACGATATTTGTGGTGTATATCACAACCGTGTTCGACTTCAAACTGTTTGTCCAGCCGCACTTGATCACCCGCGGCGGCCCGCGCGGGGCCACCTGCACACTGATCCTGATGTTGTATGACGAGGCTTTTACCAATTTGCGCTATGGCAAAGCCGCGGCGATTTCGGTGGTGTTTTTCGCGGTGGTTCTGGCCATGAGCTTGATTCAGAGGCGTTGCTTGCCGGGGGAGGATCGGGCGTGAAGGCGCGGGCGGCGATCAAACAATTTGTGCTGGCGTCGGCGGCTCTGGCCGCCGGCGCGGTGTTCCTGTTTCCGCTGCTGTGGATGCTGCGCTCCTCTTTTCTGCCGCACGCGGAGGTGGTGCGGGAAATATCGTCCTGGCGGCAGTTTCTGCCCTGGCCGGTGCGGCTGGAAAATTACGCCAACGTTTTTCGGCGCGTGCATTTTATCCGCACGGTCGGCGTATCGCTGGCCTTCAGCGGCGTCATCGTGGCGGCGGGTTTGCTGATCAATGCCGCTTGCGCCTACGCCTTCGCGCGGCTGCGCGTGCCGGCCGGCGGCTTGCTGTTCGGCCTGGTGGCGGCGCTGATCATCATCCCGTTTGAAGCCCTGGCGGTGCCGCTGTTCCTGATGCTCGGCGTGCACGGCGGTCTGATGAATACCTTGCCGGGCCTGTTCCTGCCTTATTTGGCCAAGGCTTTCAATATTTTTTTGCTGCGCCAGTATTTCCTCGGGTTGCCCGTGGAAGTGGAGGAAGCGGCCCGCATGGAAGGCGCGAGTTGGTTCCGGATTTTTTTCCGGGTCGCCCTGCCGCTGGCCAAGCCGGCCTTGGCGGCTTGCGCGGTTTTGGATTTTATCACGCATTGGTCGGAATACCTCTGGCCTTTGATTATGACCAACCGCCCCGATTTTCAGACCATCCAGCTCGGGCTGGGCCATTATTATACCCTGCCGCCCATCCAATGGGGCGAGATCATGGCTTACAGCGTCATGGCGACAATTCCCATGGTGGTGATTTTCGTATTCAGCCAGCGTTACCTGGTGTTGAGCATGGCGTCGGCTGGAATCAAACGTTGAGGTTAGGATGGCATGGCGCATTGGCGCAGCGGCCGGGGGCCGGGCTCCCGGCCTTTGCCTGCCGAATAAACGCCAGCGCGGGTTGGATCCGCGCGCCTGTGAAACCATGCCTGGATTTTGGGAGAAAAATGTTGATATTGGCGACGGATTTGGACCGCACCCTTTTCCCTAACGGGTTGCAGGAGGATGACAAGTCGCTGCCGCGTTTGCGGCATTTCCTGCACGGGCGCCCTGACATCATGCTGGTGTATGTTACGGGCCGTAATGCGGTTGAAACGGTGGCAGGTATCCGGGAATATGCCGCTCCTTTTCCGGTATATGCCGTTTGTGAGGTCGGCACCCGTATTTACCGCGTATCGGGCGGCCGATTCCATGTCGAATCAGCTTGGGATGAAAAGCTGGGGGCCGGCGCGCCCGCTTGGAACCGGACACATCTGCGGCGCGCGTTAAGCCGGTGCGCCGGCTTGCGATTGCAGCCGCGGGCGCATCAGAATCCTTTCAAGCTCAGTTACTTCCTCGATAAACCTCAACCTTCAGACATGCGGGTCAGGACGGCGCGCGCTCTCATACGGAAAACTTGCCCCGACGCCTCCGCGGTGTACAGTATTGACGAAACCCTGGGGCTCGGGCTGCTGGATATTCTGCCGCGTTCCGCCGGCAAACTGGCGGGCTTGGACCATGTCCGGGCGATTTATGGCCTGGCCTTGGACGATTTGATTTACGCGGGCGATTCGGGAAACGACCTGCTGCCGCTGACCTGCGGGTGCCGGGCAATCCTGGTCCGTAATGCGCGGGATGACGTGCGCGCGGCTGTCCGGCGGGCGCTTGCGGCCAAGGGCCGGGCGGATCGGCTGTATTGCGCCCGCGGCGCGTTTGGCTTGAGCGGTTATTACGCGGGGGGCATCATCGAGGGCTTGATCCATTTCGGCGCCCTGCCGCCGGAACCGGCCGGCTGACGGCCGGCCGGCAAAATTGCGTTGCAGCGCTCTGCGGCGGAATCATGGGGCGCCCCTCAAACCCCGGCCGGGGGCACCAGTTCCGGGCGGATGCGTTCCGGACGGGTTTGCAGAATGTTCAGGGTTTTTTGGGCAATTCCCATCCAGGTAAAAGCCGCGCGGGCTTTGTATGATCCGTAACGCGATAACTGCGCGGCAATCCTGGGATCGCGCAAAATCCCGGCGATGGCCATGCCGAAGGCGGCGTCATCTTCCGGCGGCGCGTATATGCTCTCCAGCCCCCATGTGATCAGTTCCTGCAGTCCGCCTTCGGTGGTGATGACGGTCGGAGTGCCGCAGGCCATGGCCTCAATGGCCGTCATGCCGACCGGTTCATAGCGGCTGCTGAGCGCGAATACATCCGCGGCGCGGTAGTAATCCGGGAGTTGTTCGTCGGGAATCCATTCGTGGGAAAACATCACCTGGCCGGCAATTTGCAGTTCCTGCGCCAGGCGTTTGAGTTCCTCCAGCAGCGGCGTTTCCTCGGGCGTCGGCGTATGCGAACCGATGGCCAGGATCAGGCGGGTGTCCGGCAAACGTTGAATGACATGGCGCATGGCGCGGATCAGCAGGTCGTAACCCTTGTTGGCCGCGATGCGGCCAATGGCCATCACGATGCGTCCTTCCAGGTTGTTTTCGCGCTTTATCGCGGCGCGCTGGGCGGTGGAAACCGGGAAAATACGGGTGTCATCATAACCCGGCGGGATGACATGAATTTTGGCCGGCGCCAGATCGTAGTTGTCCGTCAGAACCTTGCGCTGGCTGGGAGTGGTGGCCACTACGATATCGCATTCGTCGTAAATGATTTTTTCCTCGCGGATCCGGCGCTGAAAATTATACAGGGCTTCCAGTTCGGCCTGAGTGCCGGACATGTTTTCGCGTTTCCACGCCCCCAGGGAGTGCGGGGTATGAATGTGCGGCAGACCAAGTTTGTTGGCGAGGGTTTGTCCGGCCAGCCCGGCATCCCAGTAGTGGCTGTTGATGAATTCGTATCGGAGATGATGCTTGTGAATAAAGTTTTCAGCATTCAACGCCCATTCCGGAATGGCTTCGCATATATGCTCCTTCGGAATGAAATCCTTTCCGCCGCAGGGGATGCGGATTATGCGAACCCGTTCGGCCACTTTTTCCTCGGGCGGCTGGTTTTCAAACCGGCGGGTATAAATGTCAACCTGGTACCCGAGACGGCCCAGGCTTTTGCCGAGTTCGAGTACGAAAACCACCTGGCCGCCGGTGTCTGGTTTGCCGAATTCGGCGTTGGCGGCGACATAACCGTGGGTGGAAATCATCATGATTCTGTGGGTGCGTTTGCCGGGCATGGTGTATACCTCCTGTTTCGATTTGCGTTTCAATTGCGGTTGCCGGTCCGGCCGGGGACTGGTTCAGCCTGATCCGCGGCGGCAAACCGCGAATGCCTGCAAGCGTTATCCGGACGTGCACTCAAGCCCGGTCGTGTTAGCGGCGGAACCTCAACGGGTGCGCGGCATGCCGGCGGCAGGGATGCATCCAAAAACCGCCGGGCGCTGCATTCACGCAAACGAATGCCGTGCCGCATATTTGCTTAACATACCGGATATCCGGGGCCAGGGCTGTGTCCTGAAAGTCTACAAGGCAGTGTGATTATACAACTTAGATAAAATGTCTGGACAACAATTAGTGTTTCTGTTATTCCAATGGCATGCAAACAGAAGCATGGAAGCGATATGCGGATGCGGAAATTCTGTC
>JAXGSX010000147.1:0-8930 GCA_040775225.1 Kiritimatiellia bacterium
TCGCCCGCCGATCCAAATCCAGTCCAGCTAAAATCTTTCCCGCCAATACCAACCCGGCATTGCTTTCCAACATCTCGCGGCTTGCTTGAATAACGAATTTCACGCCAAAAGCCTTTCACCAAATTGATGATCAAGAAAACCACGCTTCCCACAAGTGTAATATATTGACCACCAACTATTTGTCAAGACTTTTCTGGAATTTTATTTACGCGTTATCACGCTTTCTGGTATCTAGTTGTGAAATCAAAAACGGATAGCTGCATTTTGTGGCTCAACTGGCTCTGCTTTAAATGTCCGGATGAAACCGGACGGCTCACGATACGTTCGCCCTCCATCGGAAGCCAGCAGGGCGGAGACAGAGACGGCTCACGATGCATGGGGTCAGTCCCGTATTCTAGTATTTTTCAAGCGGCAGGCAGCCGCTTGAGCAAGCGAGTCTCTCCAAAGTGTTGAGAGAAGATTTTGGGACAGTCAAGTTTTCTTGCGATTTTAAACCCCAGATCCATCAAGCCGCCGCCGCCCCGGGCATCAGCCGCGCGGCCGGGATCAAGGCGCCGTGGCGGGCGCCAGCACCAGGCGGAACCCGACCATCGAATTTTTCTGTTCCGGGCGGGCGTAACTCCGGAAGCCCAGCCGCATGATATCTTCCTCGAAGTTGTTCCAGCCGCCGCCGCGCAGGACGCGGTAACGCCGGGAATCGTCCAGCCAGTTGGCGCACCATTCCCAGACGTTGCCGCCCACCCCGTAAAGGCCCCAGGCGTTGCGGCCGCTGGATTCCACGGGCGCGCTGACGATAAACCCGTCGTTATGCCCGCGGATGTAATGCGCATCCTCGAAAATCATGTAAAAGGCGCCCATGCCTTCCTCGCCCCGGTACTTCCAATCGTCGGGCGGCGGCCAGCGATTGCCCCACGGGTATATCCGGCGCGCGCCGGCCGCGGCGTATATGGACCACTCCTGCTCCGTCGGCAGCCGGAAGGCAAATCCCGGCGGCATTTGCCCCTGGAAATTGCGGTTCAACCAGCCGGCATAGTTGCCGGCATCTTCCCAGGAGACTTCCACCGCCGGCTGGTTAGCGCCGGACAGGCTGTTGTTGTAATACGCCGCCGGCCGATGCGCCAGATCGTACCGCCGGTACTGACCGTTGGTGACTTCGTAACGCCCCACCCAGATGCCCGCCGCTCCGACCCAGACCATCTCGAGCTGTTCGCCATCGCCCAGATGCAAGCGCCAGATCTGGCCCGGCGCCGGCAAATGCGCCGGGCGCGGCGCGGGCGCCGCAGTTCCGCTCCAGACGCCGCCCGCCAGCAAGCCAGCCGCCAGAACTATCCGCCAGTTAATCCGCATGTTTCGCCCCTTGCCTTCCTGCCGGCACGGCGCCACCGTTCATTCAGAAAGCGCGCCGGTCATCGTGGGAAGCTTGCCACAACCGGCAGCCGGTGTCAACCGCCGGCTGACGCCGCGCCGGAATGCGTTGAATATGATTGACTCTTCATTTGTGGTTGTTACTGTGTCCATCGCGTTGAAATATTCGGCTGCGAGCGCAAGCGCGTCGCCGTTTAAATCAAATCCATAAAGGGACAACAACATGCACAAGTCTGCCGGGCAACCCCTGAAAATCGGCTGGGCATCGGCCGACCTGACTCCGGATCAGCCGGTAATCATCTGCGGGCAATTTCACGCCCGGGTGTCCGAGGGCATTCTGGACCCATTGACGGCCACCGCGCTGGCGCTGGAGTCCGGCGATGTCCGGGCGGTACTGGTGAGTTGCGACTATGCCGTCATCCCCGATTTTTTACGCGATGAAGTCCGCGCCCGGGCACACAAGGCCTGCCCCGAACTGTCTCCGGCCAGTATTGTGCTCAATGCCACGCACACCCACTCCTCCGCTGAAATCAGGGTGAAGAACGACCTGCTGCGGACGACCGTGGAAAATGCGCCCACGTATTTCGGGGTCAGCCCGCAGGAGCTGGGCGTGATGCCGCCTGAGGACTATGTCGCCGGGGTGATTGACAAAATCGCCCAGGCCGTCATCCAGGCCTGGCAGAAGCGCGCGCCGGGCGGGATCGGTTTCGGCCTGGGCCAGGCCGTGGTCGGCCGCAACCGCCGCCTGGCTTATTACAGCGGCGAATCCAGGATGTACGGGAAAAGCAATGACCCCGAATTCAGCCACGTCGAAGGCTGCGAAGATCACGCGGTTAACCTGCTCTGCACTTATGATCCGGACAAAAATCTCACCGGCATGGCGGTCAACCTGGCCTGCCCGGCCCAGGTCAGCGAGAACATATTTCAAATCAGCGCGGATTTCTGGCACGATACGCGCGCGGAACTGCGCCAGCGCTTCGGCGCCGGCCTTTTCGTGCTGCCGCAGTGCAGCGCTGCGGGCGATCAGTCGCCCCACGTGCTGATCAGCCAGGCCGCCGAAGCGCGCATGCTTTACCTGAAGGGCCTGGCGGATAAACTTCCCGAAAAACCGGATAGCAATCTGGGCGCTCCGCTGGCATTGCGCCGGGAAATCTCTCTGCGCATCGCCGCAACCATTGGCTCGGTTTTGCCGGCTATCGGGCGGGATATCCAGTTTGCCCCGGCCTGCGCCTGCCTGACGGAGATTGTGAATCTGCCCATGACCAAGCTGACTCGGGAAGACGCCGATTACGCGCGCGGGCAGGCCGCGCAACTGCGCGCACAATTCGACCAAGCCCACACCGATCTGCAAACGCACCCGGAAATCAAAAAAGACCCGCACTGGTACATAAAAATTACCCGCGCTTATCGCCGGATGCTCTGGTTCGCGGGAGTGGTTGACCGGTTTGAGCATCAGGCCGACCGGCCGTCCTTGCCGGTGGAAGCGCACGTTTTGCGCCTGGGCGATGCGGCCATGGCCTTCAATCCGTTCGAATATTACCTGGATTACGGCCTGCAGATCAAGGCGCGCAGCCCGGCGGCGCAGACTTTTGTCGTGCAACTGGCGGGTACCGGCACCTACGTGCCCACACCGCGTTCCGTGGCCGGCAAAGGGTATGGCTCGATCCCGGCCAGCAACCCGGTCGGGCCGGAAGGCGGCCGGCTGCTGGCTGAAAAAACCCTGGCGATGCTCGCCGCAGCCTGGTAAAGCCGCGGCGGCGACCTGGCTGGTGCTTCCAAATCCGGGTTACGGCGCCGGCGTGCGCAACCGCTCCAGGGCGGTTTTTATATTAGCCAGCGAGTTCAACAGCGCCGTCCATGCGTCCAGGCCCGGCTCGCCGTCGCTTTCGCAGGATACAAACCCGTCATAGCCGAAGCTGTGCAGCCGCTCCAGGCACCGCGCCATGGGTAAGGCCCCCGTGCCCACAATGCAATTCTCCACATCGCCGCGCGCGCCCGGCCGGAAGCGCCGGTCCTTGACATGCACGTGCATCACCAGGGGCAGCAGCTTTTCCAGTTCGCCCAGCGGGTCGGCCTTGACGGCCATATTGCCCGCCAGGAAATTGCCCAGATCAATACAGACGCCCAGCAAAGGCGAACCGACGGCTTCGATGATCATCTGCAGTTCTTCCGCCAGCCCCGGCAAGTCCCCGTGATTTTCCAAAACCAGCCGCAACCCGGTCCCCTCCACGACGCGGACGGCCTGTTTCAACCCGGCCACCACATTGGCCAGCCCCGCTTGCCGCGCGAGGCCGGCCAGTTTGCCGCGCGAGCCGCCCATGATCCGCAGACAGGGCGCGCCGATGATCTGCGCCTCCGGGATGGCGCGCGCCAGGTTCTCCAGCCCGGCGGCATGCGCCGCCGCCTGGGTAAAATCGTTATAAATCATGTAGGCCGGGGCAGCCATGCCGGCCTGACGCATGACCCCCGCCATTTTTTCCAGCCATTGCCGGCGTTCCGGCTCGTTGTCCCCGGCGACGCAGGCCGTTGTCAACTCCAACCCGGCTACGCCTAAGCGCCCGGCCAGCGGCACAAACTCGAAATAATCCATGTTCAAACATTTAAGCGCCGGCCCAGCGGCGCTGCCTGCAACAGCTAGTTTCATATTCCCCCGTTATTTTACCTGCGGACACAATTTGTCATGACGCCGGCAATAATGCGTCAGCGCCAGTCAAAACTCAACGCTGAAAACATGACAAAACTGGCAAAACATGTGACAAAACACAAAGACGAGTAAATTACAAAACTCACGTTTTGAATGAATGCAAAATTCAGAAGTCAGAATGCAGAATGTTTTACGTTTCTGTAAAATTTCAGGTACCGAACACTGAACACTTTTGAAAGAGACTCAGACATATTGTTGATTTTTGGACTGCAGAAATCCCTACGGAACAGACTTGCGCCCCGTACAATTCATTCGTTTACGCACGCTTGACCTCCGCATGTCTTTTGCTAAGATATGTTAATGAATATTGTGCGACGGAAAATTCAACCACATTTATGAGCAACTTCTAAAACCGGCGTTTTGAATTTTGCCCTGGTGTCAGGCTGTTGCCCGGCGGCCGGTGATTGGTAAAAACTCATCTACAGTCGCGCCCATGCGTTTACACCCGTCCATGCCGCCGCTGATCCGCCGGATAGATAAAATCAATCCCAACATCCGCCTGGGTTTGCCGGCATTATCCATTCCGCATCACATTTATATCTTTTCGCGCACACCCCGCCAACTTCCGCAAATGGCGCGGCATGTGCTGGCTTTCCACAGCTTCAACCTCGTCTTCAACCTGGCCGGCAATGGGACGGCCGTCATCAACAACGTTCCGCTTAAGTTCCGCCCCGGCGACGCCATCCTGGTTTTTCCCGAACAGCCGCGGCATTACACGCTCGACCGGCCGCACAAATTCCTCTGGTTGTTTGTCGGGTTTCAACTTGAATCCTGCGCCGCGCTGCAGCCGCTCGCTTCCACCGTGATGCAGGCGCCGCCGGCCGGCCGGGGCGTCCTGGTCAGACTGCTGAAGGACTACATAACGGCGCGCTCCCGGCCGGCGCCGCACCCGGAGCACACCGTGCGGCTGAGCTTGACCTTGTGGCAGTTATTGTCGCAAATTGCCGACTGCCAGGCGGCGGCCGCCGGCCGGCGCCTCCCCGCGCCCGCCATAGCCGACGACATCGCGGCCCGCGTGCAGGCCCTGGCGCTGGAAGCACCGGCGGAATACTGCAACAGCCGCCGGATTGCGCGGGCGCTGAACATTGCGCCGCAGACGCTCAACCGGCATTTCCTGCAAGTGGCCGGCGAAAGCCTCAGCATGTTTCTGCGCAAGCAACGCATCTGCCGGGCGCGGGATTTGCTGAACAGTTCCCAACTCAGCATCAAGGAAATCGCCGCCGCCTGCGGTTTCAGTTCGCCCAATACCCTGAGCCGGGCCTTCAAGCAAATGCTGAAAATCCCGCCGCGCCGCTACCGCGCGCAGCGCAAATGACCCCGGCAATGTGATTCACTATGCCAAAACCGGCTTTTGTGCAACTTGTGTTTTGCGGCTGCTATTGCCCAAGGGGGTGACAGTGAAATTTGCTCACTGCCTGATGACTTCGATCCCGCTGATCACCTGGGCGGTTGGCCCGGAGATTCCCTTGAAGTCTATGCGCAGCACCCCGCCGGCCGCCTGGATGCCGTCAAATTCCTTGACCAACACCTCGTGCATGCCGGCTTCGGCAAAGATATCCAAAGTCATGCGCTGCTGATCCTGCACGCTTACTTCAAATACTCGCCGGCCGGCGCCCGGCGCATACGTCTCGGCAAAATACAATTTCACGCCATACACACCGTCCGGCACATGGAACCGGTAGCCGTCCATGCCCCAGCGTTCGTAATTGCACAGGTTGTCCATGCGCGCACGCCGCGACACCTGGCCGCCCACATGGCCGTAGCCGGCATATTCCGCGCCCCACCCGTTGTAGTCCTGATCCGGCAACCATAGGTTGCCGTCGGTATCCGTGTATAACACTCCCGGCGCGGCGCCGCAATTCACGCGGTAAACCGGCTTTGGACCGCTCAAATCCATTTGCGGCAAACGCGTTTTCAGCAAACCATCCTCATTACCATCGCGCAGCAAGGCCGCTTGCATAAAACCGGGATCATCCAAGATCGCCGGATCGTTAATCCTTGCCGTTACTTTATTCCATCCTTTAACCAGCACAATATCAGCAAAATAGTTTGTTTCGGAAATAACGGCAAGCTCCATCTTTTTCCTGTTCGCCCAAACTGCCCGGGAAGCATGCCGGCCGCCTCCCATATTTAACCGGCCCCACCGCCGGCCGGGGCTGAGCACTTCCATCGCCGCAAACATGGGCACACGCCCGCCCTCCGCGCTGGTATCGCAATATACAACATAATCGCCGCGCGGCGCGGTCCGCCACCCGGCGCCGTCCGCTGTCCATGCCGGATATGACACCAGGCCGTCCGCCCCGGCCGTCCCGGCCGCGGGAGCGAGCGCCACCCAGGGATCAAAATCATCCACCCGCGCCAGGTCATCGTTTAAAAAACTCCAGAATTTCCAGTGGGTCAAGTCCGACCAGGCCGCGGCATACTGACCCTGATCCAGCGCGGCCACGGCTCCGGCGGTAATCTTGCGGATGCGATCCTGCACGGCCGGCGGCAGCAGCCGGCGGGGCAGGGTCTGCGTCCAGACCATTTCCGCCTGTTCAATAATAGCGCGCATGTGCCGCAGATGTTTTTCATCCACCGGGTCGTTGCCCCACCCCGCCAGTTCCGCCGCATCCCCCTCCACCGCAAACGCCCGGATGCCGAATGGCGGCAGGTGCAGGGCGATTGCGCTGGTTTCAGCGGACAGCCGGCCGGCCGGCGCCGGTTCGCCGGAACATAATTCCGTGACCTGCCGCGCGCACCGCACGGCCACATGGCCGGCAATCGGCCAATAGCCCGGATTAACCGCATAAAAATACAATCGCCCATCCTTGCGCAATTCGCGAATTGCGAAATTATCGCGGAAGCCCGTCCCGCCCCAGGGCTGGAACTCATCGGCGGGCAACGCGCGGAACACGCGCGCAAACAGCCGCCATGCGTCTTCCTGGCCGACCAGCGCGGCGGCATCGGTGAACCCGAACGCGATTAATTCCGGGTCCATCCCGATCATGGCCTGCGCGTATGGCTCGCGGCAGAAAGCGCCCGCCTGCTGCGCCTGCATGGTATACTGGAACGGCCGCGGCCAGTCGGGCCGATCGGGGTAGAGTCCGGCAATCCGTTCCAACTCGATCCACCCATAATTCAGCATCAGCGAACGTCTGACGCCGGGGTTGAACGCCGCGTAAAATTCCGGCTCGACGTTTCCCTGCCATGCCGCCGCGTAATTTTCCGTGTCGAACGCCGGCTGGTAACTGGCGGCGGCCGGCAGCCACGGCATCAGCCGCACTGCCGGATAATCGCGGAACGCTTCCTTGTCCCACCCCCCGTCGCGATAATAGCCGGCGAAGGGAATATCGTCGCGCAGGCACTCGCGCACATTATCCCAACTCTGGTAACAACCCGCCACGCATTCCAGGTTGCCGCGGTGCCTGGCCAGCGCCGCCGCCACCCCGGCGAAAAATTCCGCCAGCTTGGCGGCGCGCCACCCGGTCCATATCGGGCGCATTTCGGGTTTTGCCAGGAACTTCCAGCGTTCGCGGAACCGCTCGTCTCCGGATTCGGCCCCGGGCGCCTTGATCCCGCTTTCACGGGCAAAGCTTTCCATCGTGAAGTCATCATAACTTAACCAGAACGGATCGGGGTTGCCGTTGCGCCAGGCTGGAATCCAGCCGCCATTAAAAAATGCCGTCCAATTCACGCCGCGGTAAGCAGGCAAGCCCGCGAATTTACGCGCCAGTTCCCCGGCCACCCGCTCCATTTCACCCCGCACCGCCGGATGCAGAAAATTCCAGCTTTCCCGCGCGCCGGTTCCGCTGCCGCCGCCGGCTTTGATACCGGTCTCCGAAACCATCACATACGGATTATTCCCCGTGGCCGCGACCGCGCGTTCGGCTTTTTTGCGCAAGCCGGTGGTTTCGATAAATTCCACGCTGGCATAAAAATCAATGCCATTGACGTCAAACACCCGCGCGGCAACATCGCGCAAATCCGGGCCGAGGCTGGCAATGCCGCGGAATGGCGTAAAACAGTCGTTGCCGTCGGTATACTGGAATGCGCCCATGATGTGCAGATTCTGCCCCGTAAACCGCAGGTATTCCGCGTAAGCCTCGCAGGTCTCCAGATATATCAGCAAGCGCTCGCAGGCCTCCAGCGCGGGAATGCCATTGCCGCGCGCGCCCGTTCCGTCTTCATAGCGCCGGTGGACGCCGAATGAAGCGCCGAATCCGCTGCTCAGCACGGTCCGCTCGGAAAGCATTCCCCATTTACGGGAGCCGGCCGGCGGCGCATTCACCCGCAAGGCCGGCAGATTTCCCTGCACCCTGTAGATGCGCAAACGCGCCGCGGCGGCCGGCGCCTTCGTCCCAAGCGTAATGATATTAATTGCATGTCCGCCCGGTTCGGGCCGGTACAGCCATTTTAACTCCTGCAACTTCCCGGTGTTGGGATATTTGCCTCCGGTCCAGACGGTTGGGCCGCACTTGGAATGCCGGTCATGCACGGCGCCCGGGCGTTGAAAGACCGCGGTTGAGCAGGCCACGCCCATCCACCGCTCCCGGTCATCCGGGTATTCCAAGGCCATCAAATACCAGTCGCCGGGATGTTGGAAAAAGACCTGGTAGGAAAACTGCCCCGCGCCCCGGGTCGAGCTTGACCCGGGATGCGCCTCCCGGTATTTGAGACCGTTGCGCTCCACCACCAGCGCATTGGTCACCAGGCTGACATAATTGTCAGGATAATTTTTGCCGGGCGGCCAGGGCGCCGCAGCGTCAATTTCCATCCACGGATGGCGCGGATCGTCCGGCTGGGTGAAATCAATTATATCCTCCAGCTCAAGATTCATCCCTTCTTCGTAAGTAGCGCCGGCAACCTCGCGCATTTCCAA
>JAXGSX010000148.1:0-8854 GCA_040775225.1 Kiritimatiellia bacterium
CACACGTAGCCTCGGCCACCGGCATTTTACGCCGCAACCGGAAGAAGCAAGAAGATGATCCGTTCGGATCAGCAAGACCAGACAAGAAAAAGGAACTTTCAAACCGGCGGAAGAAGAGTCATTTCAAACCGGCGTTGACATTTTCAGGCGGGTCACCAGCACGCCGGTCAACACGCCGGACAAGCCGGTTACAAACATTGCGCCCAGGGCGGCGGCGGCGGGGCCGATCCCGGCGCGGTTGAGAAACCAGGCGGTCAAGACCGAGCTGAGCGCCACAACCGAGCCGACCGACAAGTCTATGCCGCCCGCTATAATCACGTAAGTCATGCCGATCGCGGCAATCCCGACAATCACCGTCTGCCGGGAGATGGTTTCAATATTGCGCAGCGTGGCAAAACTTGCCGGCGCGGCCAGCGCGAAAAAAAGGTAAACGGCCAGCAGCGCCAGGAGCAGGCCGAACCGGTCAGGCAACCTGTGTAAAATGTTTTGCTTCATGCCGATCCTATCGCCTCGGCCATCAGGCTGTGTTCGTTGATTGCCGCCGCATCCCGCGCCGGCCCCAGCCGGCCTTTGCGCATCACGGCGATTTGATCGCAGATTCCCAGCAATTCCGGCAGGTAGCTGCTGACGATCAGGATTGCCTTGCCGCGGCAGGCCAGTTCGTCTATCAGCCGGTAAATTTCCGCCTTGGCGGCGACATCAATACCTCTGGTCGGTTCGTCCAGCAGCAGTATGTCAACGTCATGTTCCAGCAGCCGCGCCAGGGCTGTTTTCTGCTGGTTGCCGCCGGAAAGTTTCCCGGCCGGCTGGCGCGGGCTGTTGCATTTGATGTTCAGCGATTTGATCCAACGTCTTGCCCGCGACTGCTGCCGCCGGGGCCAGACTGCGCCGCAGCGGCCGCAGGCCCGGAGATTGGACAGGACCATGTTGTCAGCGACGGACAATCCGGCGGCGATCCCTTCTTCCTTGCGGTTTTCGCTTAAAAATCCCATTCCCTGGCGCCATCTCCGATGCGGAGCAGCCGGCCCGGAAAACATGCCGGGCTGAATGCCGCCGCGCCTGATTTTTTCCAGGCCGAAAATGCAGCGCAGCAATTCAGTGCGGCCGGAGCCGATCAGCCCGGCAATGCCCAGCACCTGTCCGGCATGCAGGCGCAAGGAAGCGGCGTCCGGCCTGTCCCGGCCGCAAAGCCCGTTGATTTCGAGCAATAATTCGCCATGGCGCCGCCTGGACCGGGGATACAAGGTGTCAATGCGGCGTCCGACCATGCAGCCGATTAGTTCGCTGTCCGGGCTGCCGCCCGGGAGCCGCGCCGCCGTGACCTTGCCGTCCCGCAGCACGGTAATCGCGTCGGCAATCCGCCGGATTTCCTCCAGGAAATGCGAAATATAAATAATGGCAATGCCGCATTTTTTCAATTCGCGGAGGATGTCAAACAGCCTGTCAACATCCCCGGCGGCCAGGGAACTGGTCGGCTCATCGAGCACGAGGATTTTGCAGCCGGCCGCCAGCGCCCGGGCTATTTCAACCATCTGGCGCGCCGCCGGGGCCAGCCGGTTGATTTTCATCCAGGGAACGATTTCCGGGTGAGCAAAAGGTTTCAATGCGGCGCAGGCTTTTTGCCGGATTGATTTCGGTTTCAGCACGCCGGCAATGTTCGGCTCGATGCCGAGCATGATGTTTTCTTCAACGGTCATGTCCGGCGCCAGGGACAATTCCTGGTAGATCATGGCGATGCCGCTGCGGCGGGCGTCGCTGGGATCGCGGGGGTGGAACGGCCGGCCGGAGAGTTCCATCGCGCCGGCGTCGGGCTGAACCGCGCCGGCCAGAATTTTCATCAGCGTGCTCTTGCCGGCGCCATTTTCGCCGACCAGGGCGTGCGCTTCACCCGCGGCCGCCGTGAAATCAACATCATCCAGCGCGGGCGTCGCGCCGAATGATTTGCTGATATGCCGCATGCGCAGCGCCGGCGGCCGGATTATTGATCCTTGAGCCATGCGGCGTAATCCGGGTTGAGCAATTTCTGATTTTGCGGTTCGCGCATGTTATCCGGGGTCACCACAACGGAACCGGTGTCAATGCGCGTTTCCACCGGCTGCCCCCGCAGATGGCGGACCATGGCCGTCACGCCGAGATATCCCATGTTCATCGGGTCCTGCAGCACCAGGCCCTGGATGTGCCCCTGCGCGAGGGCCTGCACCAGCATGGCGGAACTGTCGAAGCCGACAAATTTGACCTTGCCGGCGCAGCCGTTATCCTGCAAAGCCCGCAGCATGCCGAAAGTGGTTGATTCGTTCGGGCAGAACAGGCCTTCAATTTGCAGTTTCTGATCGCCCTGACGCCAGGCGGCCAGCAGATTTTCACCGGCCTTGTAAGCGGTTTCCGTGGTGGCGCCGCCGTACTGGTTGGCGGAAACCACCTCAATGCCGGGGTGTTCGGCAATGGCGTCCAGGAATCCCTGTTCGCGCGCCTGGGTGCTGGCCGAGCCTTCCTGGTAACGGAGCATGGCTACACGGCCCCGGCCGCCCAACAGCCCGGCCAGCAGTTCGCCGGCTTTACGGCCGCCGGCATGATTGTCGGTGGAGACAAAGCTGGCGTAGCCGCCGCCGTCCAGGGCCGAGTCAATGATGACCACGCCGATGCCCGCCCGGACGGCTTCATCCACCGGCCGGCGCAACGCCCGGTTGTCCAGCGGGGCCAGCACGATGCCGTTGACCCCGCGCGTGATGAAATTTTCCATCACATTAATTTGCGATTCCCGGTCGTCTTCCTTGAGCGGGCCCTTCCAGATGATTTCCACATCCAGCTCCCGGGCGGCCTTGACCGCGCCGGCATGAATGGATTTCCAGAATTCATGCGTGGTGCCCTTGGGAATGACGGCGAGGACGGGCTTGTCCGGCGCCGCCGCCGGTTTCCTGGAGCAGGATGCCGCCGCCAGACAGCCGGCGGCGGCGCAGATGATCAATAGCAGTTTGCGCATGCGAACACTCCCCTAGTATGATAATCCCTGGTTTTTCTACCGCATTTGAAGCCGGCATGCAATAAATATTTTCCTGCCGCCGGGCCATGTCCGAAGCGGCGCCATGCTCATGAACCTGGCATGGAAAATCCGATAATTTGGCTCGCGCCGGCCGCTTCAAGTTGATTTGCCAGCAATATCAGTGTACGATGCAAAGCATGGACTCCAAGGATTTCTATATCGCAGCCATGTCGGCAAATCCCGACGGCGGCATTTACCGCCTGGCGCTGGATGCCCGCGGCGCGCCGGCGCAACGGAGCTTTACGCCTTTGCCCAATGCCGGCTATCTGGCCTTTGCGAGCGATCGCCGACACCTTTACGCCACCTGCGCCGTTGCCGCAGGCGTTGGCGGATGCGCCGCGTTCAAAATTGAGCCGGACGGTTCGCCGGCATTCATCAACCAAATGGCGGCGGACGGCCCCGGCGCCTGCCACCTTGCCGCCGCTCCGGCGGGCGGATTTTTATATTGCGCCAATTACCATTCCAGTTCCGTGGCCGAGTTCGCCCTGGCGGGCGATGGCGCCATTGCGCAACGCACGCAAGTCATCCGACATACGGGCCGGGGAGTCCACCCCGAGCGCCAGGCCGCGCCGCATCCCCATTGTACGCTGTTTACGCCCGACGTCCGCTTCCTTTGCGTGGTGGACCTCGGCCTGGATGCCGTCATTTTGTACCCGTTCGATCCGGAGCGCGGCGTGGATGCCGCGCATCCGTCCGTTTTCAGGATTGACCCCGCGGGATCGGGGCCGCGGCACCTGGTGTTTAACCGCGCCGGCGACCGCGCCTACTTGATCAACGAACTCGGCAACAGCGTCGTCTCGCTGGCCTATGCGGGCGGGAAATTTGATTTGCTCCATAGCGCGCCTTCCATTCCCCCGCATCTTGCATGCCCGACCAAGGCGGCGGCGATCAGGCTTTCGGAGGATGAAAAATTTCTGTTCGCGTCCAACCGCGGCTTCGATTCCATCGCCTGCTACCGGGTGGACCATGCCGCCGGGACATTGAAGTTGTACGACCTGGCGCTTTCCGGCGGCAGCAGTCCGCGCGACATCAATTTCCTGCCCGGCCTGGAAAAATTCGCGGCGGCCAACGAGTTTTCCGACACCGTGGTGTTTTTCGATTACGACCGGCGTCTGGGCAAGCTGACGCCCAACGGCCAGTGTGTAAAGTTGCCGCGGCCGCTGGCCATCTGCTGGAAATAAATACGAATCAGGGGAAAATCACGGGCGAGCCTTTAACGGCGGCGGATTGTGGCCGCGGGCCGCCTTATCTATTGTGCCGGCGGCGGTATTGGGATGGGGTGATGCCGGCCAGTCTTTTAAACCAATGCGTGAAACCGGCAATGTCCTTGAAGCCGTATTTGCCGCTGATTTCCGAGACCGGCAGCGCCGAGTCGCGCAATTCGCGGCGGACGGCTTTCAAGCGCGCCTTTTCGTAAAACGCCTTGGGCGTATCATGGAAGTAACGGCGGAACAGCCGGTGCAACTGGGCATGGCTCAGGCCGGATTTGCGGGCCAGCTGTCCGCCGTGGTATGCTCCGGAAAAACATGAAAGACACAAGGTGCGCGCCCGCCAGATGCGCGGATCAATCTGCGCCGGCGCCGGCTGATCCAGAGGACAGGCGGTCCAATGCCGCAAAACCAGCGCGTGCGCCATGGCTTCCACGCGGATGCGCCCGGCTTCATCCTGCTTGCGCAGCCGCTCCATGATTTTCAATTCGCGGACGCAACCGGCGAAATCGTCCGGCTCGCAAACGCGCGGCAGGCAGGCATGGGTGTCCGACGCCTTGCCGGCCGACAGCCACAAGCGGTAGCGCACCCAGTAGTATTCCACCGGTTCGAGCGTGGTAATCCGGTAGTCAGTGTTTTTCGGCAAGGCCAGCACCGAGCCGGTTTGCACCGCATAATCGGTTTGGCCGACTGTCACCCTGGCGCGGCCGCCGGTAAAGTAAGCCAGCATGGCGCAGGGTTCCATCCGTTGTGCTTGGCACGGGAACGGCAGGGTATCGCGATTGAAGTACAGACATTGGAACCTGTGCTGCGAAAGCCAGTTCATAAAGGTTTGTGGGTGTATGAGGCTCAACGGTTGTTAGAGGTTGGCAGCCGCTCATTTAACTGGTTTTGATTAACGCGCCCGCAGCCAGACTTTCCGGCAATATAAACAATATTCTGCCGGATACAAGCCCCGATACCAAATTGCAAAAAAATGAAATCAACGCTGATTGCGCCATCTCGGGCAAAATGATACGCTGCCGGCATTCGATCAAGGAATCAATCATGCGCAAGGAAGGCAATCCACCGGCATTCCGGCATCGGGCGTATTACATCAATTTCGCATCGCACCTGTTGAATGCCTGGAATGTCAACCTGGTCCATCCCCGGGCCGGCCAGCATTGGAATCTGGATGAGTTCCGGCGGCTGCTGGCGATGATCAGGGCGTTCGGTTTCACCTGCTTTGAATTCTGGCTGGAGCCGACCATCTACCAGTCCGCTTTGGCGCGCGATGGGATTTACCCGGGCTTTGTCCGGCTGATGCCGGCGGTGATTGACCTTGCGCATCAGGCGGGGCTCGATGTGAAATATGGCTTGACTCCCAATTGTATCGGCCAGGAATGGTATTTTGCCTGTCCAAACCTGCCGGCGGACCGCGCCCTGATCGAACAACTCTGGACGCATTGGGCGGAAATCCTGCGCGGGGCGGACATGGTGGGGATTTTCCCCGGCGATCCGGGCGGCTGCCGGCGCAATGGCTGCGACCATCGCACCTTCATCGAATTGGCCCTGCGCCTGTCGGAAATTACCCTGGGCAAAAATCCGGATGCAGTCATTGAAATCGGCACCTGGGGCGCGCCGTTTGCGGGTTGGGGAGAGGACATGCGGTTTGTGCCAGATTGGGACGGCACCTGGCAAATGCTGACGAAGGACCTGCCGCCGGCGGCGGATGGGATTGCCTGCCAGATATGGAACGGCACGCCGGCGCGCGCGCGGCGGGCCATGGCGGATTTCATTGAACGGCTGCCGGCATTCCCGGCGAACGCGATGGTGGGGATCAACCTGGGGTTCAGCCCCGACGCCGATCCGATGGTCGGCGGCGATGCGCGCGAGTATGTCCGCGAAATCGCCAAAATCCGCCGGATCAACAGTTGGGATTATGCGGTGGCGGAAGGCGAGTTGGTGGTGTATCCGCATTGGCGCCTGCCGCGGATTTTCAGCCGCCGGCGCGAGGAGCGCGCGGTGGCGCCGTATCACGGCGCCATGAGTTATACCATGAGCCCCAAATTAAGCCATCTGAGCATGTACGCCGCGGCCCAGGCCGCCATTAATCCCGGCCTTGATCCCGACCTGGTCTCGCGTGAGTTCTGCCGGCGGGTATTCGGGGCCGCCCATGAAAGGTTGGGGGAATTGCTGGAAGCCTTTGAAGTCGTACCGGGCTGGGGGCATTATCCGCGGCGCAGGTGGGCGCCCGGGGAAGCGCATCGCGCGTACCTGAAAATCGCGGAGCATCTGGAGCAGGCGGACATGCGCAGCTGCGATTTGCCGCTGTTCCCGTCGCCCGAGGAATACCGGTCGGATTTGCTGTGGTTTGCCCGCATGTTTGCCCGGTTGTCCTCGCCGCATCCCGACCGCCCGGCCATCCGCCGGGAATATTGGAGGCGGAGCCTTTCAATTTACGACCATGCGCCGCGGGCGGTGGATGAACGGGCGGAATCCGCGGCGCGCGCCTTTTCCATGATTTTTGCCAGGCAGGCTTGAAATAAGCATGAGCCATCCCGGTTATACCCGCCTGGTCAAGGCGTTAAAGCTGGAACAGCCGGACGATATGGTCCCGTGGTATGGCGGGTTGTTGTCCAATGCCCATCACATCACCGGCCGGCCGGTCATTACCAACGCGGACTTCATTCAACCTTGTTTGAATGAACATGTGAACTGCCTGAAAAATACCGGCGCCTGGATCGTTTTCCACAGCGACGGCAACCTGGCTCCCGTGCTCGATCCGATAATTTCCAGCGGGATGCACGGTTTAAATCCGATTGATCCCATGGCCGGCATGGACATTGCCGAAGTCAAGCGCCGGTATGGCAAGCGCGTGGCGTTGTTCGGCAATGTGCAGTGCGACCTGGTGCATCGCGGTCCGCTCGCGGCGATCCGCGAGCGCGCGCGGTATTGCCTCGAGTCGGCCAAGATGGGCGGCGGGCTGGTGTTGGTCACCAGTGCGGAAGTGTTTGCCGATACGCCATGGGAAAATTATCTGGAAGTGAAAAACGCCCGGGAATGCTGGGGACGTTACAACGGACAATGAAAGGAAAGCCGCATGCAAAAGACGGTTGACTGGATTGCCGCGATGGAGTTGAAAGGGCGCGAACGCCGGGAGGCTCTGGCGCAAGCGCGGGAAATAATTGCCGGCTGGAAACTAGCAATGCCCGGCAACCGGCCTATGCCCCTGCATTTCGGGTTGCATGATTTTTACCGGATCGGCGAGATTGAGTATTGGATTGTCAACGACTTGGCCAACCGCTACTGCGGCAAGTTCCTGTTCCTGTTCCGGAACCAGCGGTGCCCGCGCCATTATCACCAGATGAAAGATGAAACATTTTTCATTGTCCGGGGCAGGGTGGAAATGGAGGCCGGCCGCCAGCGATTCCAGATGCCCGCCGGCGCGACTTTCAAGATGAAGCCGGGGGTAAGGCACACCTTCCGCGCCATAGGCGGGCCGGCGCTGGTGCTGGAAGTTTCCCTGCCATCGGTGCCGCATGACAACATATTTGACGACCAGCGCATCGGGCGGGATGGTGTGATTTAGCTTCTGGCCGAACCATAAAGAAATCAGCCAATGACGGATAAACCTTGCAATTTTCTCGCCGGCGCGGCGATCCGGGACATTACCCCGGCCAAACCCCTGTTCCTGGCCGGGTACCCCAACGTGCCGCGGATTGCGGCGGGGACGCACGATCCCCTGACGGCTGCGGCATTGTTCCTGTCGGACGGCGCGGCCCCCGTGCTTTTGATCGGGGTAGACATCCTGTTCGTTTCCCGTCCGTCGGTTCAATTCTGCCGGGCCGCCATTGAAAAAGCCACCGGCATTCCCGCCGCCAGTATCCTGATCAGCGCCACCCACACGCATTCCGGGCCGGTGACAAACGAGGTGTTCGCCTGGCGCGATGACCCGGCGGTGCCGCCGCCCGACGCGGAATATCTGGAGCTGTTTCACAAGGGCATCATTCAGGCCGGCATCGCCGCGCATGCCGCCGCGCAGCCGGCCGAATTGGCGGTGGCCGCGGCTCGGGCAACGGGCGCAGGGCGCAACCGCATTGATCCGGAAGGGCCGTTCGATCCCGAAGTCGGATTGCTGGCCGTCCGGCGCACGCGCGATCATAAGCTGCTGGCGCTTGACATTATTTACGGCATGCATCCGACCGTGCTGCATGAGGACTCGAAATTGGTTTCCGCTGATTTCCCGGGGTTCGCCCGCCGGAAAATAGCCGCTCAATATCCCGGGCTGGTTTGCGTTTATCATACCGCGCCGGCGGGCAATCTCAGTCCCCGTTACGATGTGGCGGAGCAGACATTCGCCGAAGCGGAACGTCTGGGCGCCAAATTGGCCGCCGTTGTCTGCCGGTCGCTGGCGGAGCTGGCGGACAAGGATTTTTCCGCCAATCCGCGGCTGGCCGTCATGTCGCGGCCAGTCGAACTTGTGCCCAATATTTTTCCCGCCGTGGCGGATGCGGAAGCCCGGCTTATATCCGCGCTTGACTGTTATGCCCGGCTCAAGGCAACGGATGCGCCGCGCGGCGCGGCGCGTACGGCCGAATGCGAAGCATGCGGCGCCGCCCATGCC
>JAXGSX010000149.1:0-8643 GCA_040775225.1 Kiritimatiellia bacterium
CGCCAGGATCGGCGCCGGACGCCGCCGGCGACGCCCAACCGCCGGGAACCGGCCCAGTTCCGGGCGGTGGCGGGCAACCTCCCGCGCCGCCTCAAACACCGGATACGCCGTCTGCCCCCGGCGCTCCCCAGCCGCTGGACGAGACTGTGCCGGTATTAATCGCCCCCGGCGCGATCGGCGCGGCGCCGGCGGCTCAATCCCTGCAAATTGCTTATAAAGGCTATGTTGAAGTTGATTTCAACCTCAAGGCCACAATGACCTTGAAACTTACCGGGGCGGTTGTGACCGGCGAGTTGTACGCGCCGCCGGTATCCCAGCCCAATGTGCGGCTGCCGGGCGCGCGCATGCTGCTGGACGGCGCGTTGGCAGGCGGATGGGAGGATGGCGGGAAGATCACGGGAAATTGCGCCGGCCACATCCTGTGGCCGGACGGCAAGCAGGAAGAGCGCGCGGGCCAGTTTCAAATCGTAAAGTCCGGCGCGGAAATTCACTTTCGCAGCACGAAGTTTTATTATAACCGCTACATCTTCAAAGCCCAGGGGATCAAATACGCCGGCGCGCCCGGCGCCGATGCCGCAACCAATGCTGCCGGCGCGCCGGTCAATTCCGTGGTGATTCTGATTGATGCGTCCGGCAGCATGCAAGGCGATAAAATCAACCGGGCCAAGTCCACGGCCTGCCGCCGCATTGCCGAACTGGGACCGGAAACCGAATTAGCGGTGATCGCTTTCAGCGGCAATGCCATGAAATTTACGTTCGCGTGCATGGACGACGACGGCCGGGCGCGCGCCCAGGAAGCCGTCAACGGCGTCAGCGCCGGCGGCGGCACGCCCCTGGCTGCCGCCATCCGCGGCGCCGGCAGTTACATGCGCGCCAATGCCCGTTCCGGGAACAAGACCTTGATCATCCTGTCGGACGGCGAAGAAAGCGAAGGCGGCAATCCGCCGGAGGAAATCCGAAAGTTGAACGATGTGACGGTGAATTGACCGCGATGAAAATTTCACTTCCAATGATGATGTGCGCAGCCGCGGCGGTTATATGCGCGCAGACCGGCGCGCCGGATGCCGCGCCCGGCTCGGAGCGCCGGGATTTGATAAATGTGGTCGCCGTCGGCTACGACATTGAAAACAATCCCAAGGCCCGGCAGATGCTCCAGGAAATGGCGCAAGCCGCCCGCGATGCCGGCGCCGGCGGCACCGTGATCATGGCCGGACAGGACGAGGAACAACTGGACCGGGCCTTGCAGCAGGCCATGACGATGGCCACGCCACCGCCGGCGCCGGCATACCGGTTGGAGATCAAAAACGCTTCCGCCGAGCCGGGAGCCAGGATCGCGGTGGTGCATTCCGATTGCCCGGCAACTAACCGCGAAGCCTGGATAGCCTTTTATGAAAAGGCCGACGACCGCGACCAGGACTATTTGTCTTACACCTTCCTGGCCAACCTGCGCGATCGGACATACGATGTCACGGCCCCCGACAAGCCCGGCGATGAATATCATTTCCGCCTTTTTTTAACCAAGGAATACGATTGCGCCG
Organism: Kiritimatiellia bacterium; assembly: GCA_040775225.1. Classification (GTDB taxonomy): domain Bacteria; phylum Verrucomicrobiota; class Kiritimatiellia; order JAAZAB01; family JAAZAB01; genus JAXGPF01. Next base: position 1,539 of record JAXGSX010000149.1, read on the forward strand.
CCCGCAGTGACGCGGTGCGGGTCGCCGAATAATCCGCATGAAATTCTTCCGCCTGTTTTTGCTGATCCCCGCGCTGCTGGCGGGATGGCCGGCGATTCCGGCCGGCGCCGCGGCGGATTACCGCCCGCTCTGGATAGACCAGCCTAAAAGCGACGACAGCATTTACCTTTACCGCGTCGGCACGGCTGTTGCCGGATCTGAAACCGCGGCGCGCCAGGCAGCCTTGATCCGGGCTGGAGAGATCATCCTGGATGAAATCCTCGCGCAAAGCGGCGTGGCGGAAACAGGGCGCGCCGAATTGCGCGGCAGGCTGGCGCTGCGGGATTTGACGCCGGTGCCGGACGCCGTGCATTATGCCCCGGAAAACGGCGGCATCCGCTGCTGGCTGCAAGTCAGCCTGCCGCTGCAGGAACGCGACCGGTTGCGGCAGGCCATTGCGGCCGCCCTGGAACGCCGCCGCTTGCAGGACGAATTCGACGCCCGTATCAACGGGCAATGGCAGGAGGGCCGGGCCGCCAGCCTGCGGGGCGAATACACCCAGGCCCTGGCGCTATTGCGTGAGGCCGAAACCAACTTTGCCGCGGTTCATAGTCCGGCATTCGCGATAGAGGAACTCCGCCTGCTGCTGGGCGATGTTCAGCGGGAACTGGGCCGGCCGCTGGACGCGCGCGGTTGCTACGAAACCGTGGCCGGGCTGGCCACAGATGAAACCTGGCAGGCGCAGGCGGCGGCGCGCCTGGCGGCATTGCCCGACCCGCCGCGTCTGTGGCCGGCGCTGACCCGCTGGCAGGGCCGCGCGGCGGCGCAAGTCTGCGTATTGCAGCCGGCGGGAGAGCCGGCGGCATGGTTTGACGAACTGGCGGCGGTGTTGCACCGCGATTTTCAGGCCTGCCGCCATGATCTGCGCGACCTGTCCCGATGGCCGCCGGAATCCGCCGCGCAACTTTTCACATCGCGCCAGACGGAAACTTTGGCCGGCGCCGCCCGCGACGCGGCGGCCGGGATTGTGCTGGTTATCTACGCCCGGGGGGATAAAACCAATGGCAGCCCCCCGCCGGAAGTCGGCGGGCTGCGCTTCCCCGCGCCGGACATGACGGTACAATTCATGGTATTGGACGCCATCGCCAATCGTATCGTGTATGCCGGCGAATTCCGGGAAATGCGCGGGCGGCGCGGCAATGCGCGGCTGGCCGAGCGGATTGCGTCAATCCTGATCAATAATTACCTGGCGCCCAAATGTCCGGCGCTGGCGCCCGGACTGGAAGCCGCGCCGCCCGGACCGTCCTGACCGGGCCCATGCCCGCGGCCGCGCCGGGATCATTCGTCGGCGAGCCACTCGCCGCCCCGGCTGATATTTTCCCTTGTAAAGACGCGCGAAGGCAGGACGATCTTCCGCGCCACTTGTTCGCCGTTCAATATTTTCAGCGCGGTGGCCACAGCCTCGCGGCCGCCGGTAGGATACTCGAAACTGGCGGTCAGCAATCCCTGTTGAATGTAAGCCTGGCCTTCCTGCGGCAAGGCGTCAATCCCCACGAACTGGATGGATTTTTCACGCCCGGCCGCCCGCGCGGCGAGGTATGCGCCATGCGCGCCGGGATCGTTGTGGGCGTATACCAGGCTGATGTCATCGAACCTGGCCAGGGCCGATTCCATTTCCCGGCGGGCGTGGGGCTCCAGCCATTGCATATCGGCCTCGAAAATCACGCGCACATCGCTGTCCCGGATGCCTTCGCGGAACCCGGCATTCCGGTCCTGCCCCGGGGTCGAAGTCATCAGCCCTTTGAGTTCCACCACCCGCCCCTTGCCGGCGAGTGTTTTGACGATCCAGCGGCCGGCGGCACGCCCGATCTTGCGGTTATCGGCGCCGATAAAACACGTGTATTGATCGCCCAGCACCTGGCGGTCCAGGACGATCACGGGGATGCCCTTGGCATAGGCCGCGGCCACGGGCGGCGTCAGCGGCGCCGCCTCCTTGGGCGAAACGATCAACAAGTCTACGCCCGCGTTGATAAACTCCTCGATATGGGCGCACTGGGTCAGCGTATTGTTCTGGGCGTCCTTGAAGACAATCTTCAGCGCCGGCTGCCCGGCCGCGGCCTGTTTGATATCGGCATTCATTTGCACGCGCCACGGCTCGCCCAGGTTGCATTGGCTCATGCCAACCGTCCACTGCGCCCGGCCGTCCGGCTGGGCCATCAGCCCGCCCGCCAGCAGCAATCCCGCCCCTACCCCCATGATTTTAGCATGCATGTGTCCCTCTCGTTTGGTTGTTTTATTTACGCGCCCGCTGGAACAAGACGGCGCCGGCCACGATCAGTCCCGTCATCATCAGACGCGGGGCTTCGCCGACGGCGTTAATGCTGAGAATTTTTTCCAGGTAACCGATGGTCAGCGCGCCCAGCAAGGTCAACCCAATTCCGCCGCGGCCGCCCATGAGGCTGGTGCCGCCGATGACCACGATGGCGATGGCGTTGAGTTCGTAACCGGCGCCGGCCTCGGGGTCGCCCTGGATTTCCTGGGCCGCCTGGCAAATCCCGGCCACGGCGCTGAAAAACCCGCTGAGCCCGTAAATCAAGATTTTCATGCCGCCGACGGGAATGCCGGAAAGCCGCGCGGCTTCCTCGTTCCCGCCAATGGCATACGCATACCGGCCCCAGCGCAACCTGGCCAGCAGCACCCAGCACACCAGCACGCAGGCCAGGAAGACGAGCGTAACGACAGCCACATTGCCGTGCATCACCCGGGCATTGAGGAACTCGACGAAAGCCGGGGGCGCGCCGTAGCGATAGGCGCCGTCGGCCTGCTGCACGGCGGTGGATATTTTCTGCCCGCTGGAAATCCATTTAGCCATGCCGCGCGCAAAGACCATCACGGCCAGGGTGGCGATAAACGGCTGCCTGCGGAAGCGCGCGCTCAGGCTGCCGGACAGCCTGCCGCACGCCGCGCCGGCCGCGAGCGTCGCCGGCGCCGCCAGCCACGGCGGCCAGCCCCAGCGCAGGGAAAAAATCGCGAAAGCCACCGCCGCGAAGGCCAGGATGCTGCCGACGGATAAGTCAATGCCCGCGCTGATGATCACCAACGTCATGCCGCAGGCGAGGATGCCGTAAACCGAAACGTGCCGCAGCATGTCGCGGTGCGTACCCCATTTGAAAAAAGCGCCGTCGGCGTTGAAAATCAAGCCCAGCGCCATTACCAGCAACAGGGCTGCCAGGGCGCGCAACCACGGCCGGCGCCGCCACCGCGCGGAGGCCGTCCAGGCCAAGCCGGCCCGGCCCAGCATACGGCTTATGCGCATACTCCCCCCATGGCCGCCTGCATGATCCGGTCCTGCGTCGCCGCGCCGCGCGCATACGCGGCGGCAATCCGGCCGCGGTGCATGACAATGATCCGGTCGCTCATTGCCAGCAGTTCAGACAGTTCCGAGGCAATCATCATGATTGAAAGACCCGCCGCCGTCCATAGGTTCATCAACTCGTACAGGTCATGCTTGGCGCCCACATCCACTCCGCGCGTCGGCTCATCCAGCAGGAGCACGTTGGGCCGGCACTCCCGCCACCGGGCGAGCAGCACCTTCTGCTGATTGCCGCCGGACAGCGTCCGCGCCTCCTGGCCGGGCGAGCGCATATGCATGCGCAGCGCATCACGGTATGCCAGCGCCGTTGCCCATTCCCGCCCCGGCCGCAGCCAGCCGTGGGGCGAATAGCGTTGCAAGGATGCCAGCGTGATGTTTTGCGCCACGTTCAAGTTCAGGGCCAGGCCGTTGCTCTTGCGGTCATTGGTTAAAAGCGCCAGGCCGGCCGCCAGCGCCCGGCGGGGATGCCGGATGGAATACGGCCGGCCGTCCAGGCATACCCGGCCGTCCCGCACCGGCCCGTAAACGCCGAAGATCGCCTGAAAAAGCTCGCTGGCACCGGACCCCTGCAGGCCCGCGAAGCCCAGAATTTCGCCGCGGCGCGCGTCAAATGATATTTGATCCAACAACATCCGGCGCGGATTGGCCGGATCGCGCAGCGACAGGCCTTCCACCGCCAACCGCACCGGCCCGGCGCTTGCCCGGCGTTCGGGAAACTGGCGGCTGAGTTCCCGGCCCACCAGGCTGCTGATCAGCCGGGCCGGCGCCATCTCCCGGGCGCGGCCGGTGGCAACAGCCAAGCCGTCGCGCAGAACGGTCAGGCGGTCGCCAATCCGATACATCTCATCCAACTTGTGGGTGATATAGACAATGCCGCAACCCCGACCGCGGAGAGAGCGGATGACATCGAACAGCCGCCGGGCCTCGGCCTCATTGATCGCGCTGGTGGGTTCATCCATGATCAGAATCCGCGCTTCAAATGCCACGGCCTTGACGATTTCAATCATCTGCTGTATGGACAGGGGATACTCCCCCACCGCCCGGGACTCATCCAGTTCCAACCCCCACCGGCGCAACCAGGCGCGGGTTTTACGCCGCTGATCGCGATGCCGCATCCATCCGCCCGCGGTGGTCCGTTCGCGGCCGAGGAAAATATTGTCCACCACCGAAAGCGCGGGGATCAGCGACAGTTCCTGGTGAATCATGGCAATGCCCTGCGCCGCCGCATGGTGCGGGGAAACCAGGCGCACCGCCCGGCCGCGGAGCAGGATGGCGCCCTCATCGGCGGCATGGACGCCGCACAGGATTTTCATGAGCGTGCTTTTGCCGGCGCCGTTTTCACCGGCCAGGATATGTGTTTCGCCCGCCTGGAGATCAAAAGAAACCCGATCCAGAACCTTCACCCCGTCAAAGGTTTTGCTCACGGCCTGCATGCTGACCAGGGGAATCTCCGTCATACCATTCAATATTCTTTCTATACGTTGGCGGGCATGCCGGACGCGCGCCTGGAGCGGCTGGTTGGCACAAGCACTTTCCAACGCAAAAGAGTGTCAACCCGGCATGAATCTGTCAAACATAATCTGGCGCCGGAATGCCCGGCGGCCAGGCGGCGGCGCAACCAGGGGATCAAGGCATCCAGGCTTCAGCGGCGGCGCGCCGGGGATTGGTCCAGGCCGCAAACCCGCGGCAACCAGCGCAGGCATAAATCGCCCCAGGGATGCACAATGTCCAGGCCCGCGCCATGGCCGCCATCCGGGAAGACATGCAACTCATACGGCACCCCATGGCGGCGCAATTCGGCCGCAAACATCAGGCTGTTTTCCAGAACCACGCCCCGGTCGTCGCCCGCATGCCACAAGAAGCACGGCGGCGTGCGGTCAGTCACCAGGGTTTCGCATGAAACTAACGCCCAATCCGCCGGCGGGGCGTCCGGCCCCAGCAGGTTGTTGCGCGACCCGGCATGGCCATAGGGCGGCTGCATGGAAATCACCGGATAACATAAAATGCCAAAGTCCGGCCGCAATTCCGCCGCGCGCCGGGAGCCTTCCGTCATCACATGCGCGGCCAGATGACCGCCCGCGGAAGAACCCATGACACCGATGCAATCCGGGCGGACGCCGAATTCCGCCGCGCGCGCCCGGACCGTGGCCACCGCCGCCAGGCCATCCTCCAGCATGGCGGGATGACGGTGGCCGGCCTGCCCGCCCAGCCGGTAATGCGCCACAAAAGCGCACACGCCGCTGACCGACAGGAATTCGGCATATCCGCGGCCTTCGTGCTCGGCCAAATGCCCGTAGCCGCCGCCGGGAAAGATTATCACGCCGATCCCCTGCCCCTGCCGCGAGGCAAACACTTCCAATGCCGGCGCCGGATTGGTGGCCGCGCCGGGCAAAGCCGCATGAATGATCAAGATACCCTCCTTCAGTGCCCGCTTTAACATGACGGCATGCGCCGTGGCCGCGTAACCGTATTATAACGGCCGCCGGCGCATGTACAGATTGCGTGTATCAGATTTGCCATCGCGTGTCACGTCTAAATCACAGCCCCCACCGCGCCGGGCGACCCGATGCAGATTGACAAAACGGGGCGAGCGGGATAAAGTTCGGGCAGAAAAACATGACCCGGACCGGCCGGCGCCCTGGCGCGGCGGCGCGGCGCCGCAAAACATTGCATGGCCCAGAATGACCGCCATCCTGTCATCCCCGGACACCCGCTCGAAACTTGCCATCCTGTCGCAGGAATCGCAATATGACCTGGCTTGCTCATGCGGCACACGCGATCAGGACCGCCGGCGCCGTTCGGCCAATGACACCTGGCTATATCCGGTGGCGCTGGCCGGCGGCGGCTACTCGATTTTGTTCAAGACTTGGGTGTCGAACTATTGCGCCAACGACTGCAAGTACTGCCCGCTGCGCGCGGGCCAGGATTTGCGGCGGTGCGCGCTGACGCCCGAAGAAACCGTGCGCGCCTTCCTGGATTACTGGAAAACCGGCAAAATCTTCGGCCTGTTTCTCACCAACGGGGTCGCCGGCGCACCCGACCAGGCCATGGAACAAATGCTCGCCATTGCCCGGCGGCTGAGGACCAGAGAACAATTCCGGGGCTACCTGCACCTGAAAATCATTCCCGGCGCCTCGGATGCGGCCATTGAAGAGGCCTTGCGGCTGTCCAGCGCCGTTTCCATCAACATAGAAACGGCGGGCGAAGCGCGTTTCCAGCAACTGTCAACCCGGAAACGCTACCTGGAGGACATCATCCGCCCGCTCAAGCTGATCAGCCGCCTCACCGGCAAGGACGGGCCATACAGCCGGGTCAAGCAAACGACGCAGTTCGTTGTCGGCGCCGCGGATGAGACCGACGCCGAACTGCTGAAATACACCTGGGGCTTGTACCAGCGCCTTCACCTGAACCGGGTGTACTTCAGCGCGTATCAGCGCGGGCTGGGCGAAACCGACCTGCCGGGCGAGCATTCCCCGCTTTCCAACCGCGACCTGCTGATGCGCGAACACCGGCTGTACCAGGCCGACTGGCTGTTCCGCAAATACCATTTCCAACTGGAGGATATCCCGCTGGACGGACAGGGCAACCTGCCGCTGGATATTGATCCGAAGGAATACTGGGCGCAAAGACATCCGGATTTTTTTCCCGTCAACATCAACCGGGCGGATTACGAACAACTCCTGCGCGTGCCCGGGCTGGGCATGGTGACCGTCCGGCGGCTGCTGGCGCGGCGTGCCGGCGGCGCGCGCTTCC
>JAXGSX010000150.1:0-8539 GCA_040775225.1 Kiritimatiellia bacterium
GCCGCGGCCGGCGGCGGCCGGGTGATTGTGCCGCCCGGCGAATATCTGACCGGCACGTTTTTCCTCAAGGACAACGTTGATCTGCACCTGCTGCCGGGCGCGTTGATCAAAGGCAGTCCGGATTTGGATGATTATAACCCGGGCGACTGTTTCCCGCAGAATGAAGTGTTTCCATTCGAAAAAATGACCGGCGCGCATTTAATCATCGCCTTGGAAGCCCAAAACGTTTCCATCAGCGGGCGCGGAACCATAGACGGCAACGGCGGGGCCTTTTTCCACGAGGCGGCCGGGCGCGCGAAATTAGCGTTCCGGAACGGCAAACGCCCGGGTCAAATGATTTATTTCTGCGAATGTGCCAATGTTCACGTGGACGGAGTGACATTGGAAAATCCGCCCTACTGGACTTGTTGCTGCCATGGTTGCCGGGAGGTTTATATCCGGGGTGTCCGGATTAATATTCCGCGCATATTCCCGACCGCGGACGGGATTGACCTTGACTGTTGCCGCGATGTTGTTATCAGCGACTGCATGATTGGCAGCGGCGACGATTGCATCACCTTCCGCGCCAACGGCAAAAAGCTTAAAAACAAGGACATGGCATGCGAAAACGTGGTGGTTTCAAACTGCGTGCTGAGTTCGCCGACCTCCGCCTTCAGATTCGGCGTCGGCGACGGCGCGGTCAGAAATTGCGCGGTCAACAACTGCGTTATCAGCAACACCCGCACGGGGATGCACTTTGTTTCCCGTTACAGCTCCTGGTTCGAGCGCGGCGCGGATATAGAAAACATACGTTTATCCAATCTGCGCATGGATGTCAGTTTCCCCTTCTGGATATCCAGCGGCGAGGGCGCGGCCGGCCGCATCAGGAATCTGGTCTTTCATGATATGGAAATTACCGCGGAAAGCGGCTCCTTCATCTGCGGCTTGCCCGCAATGCCCATCCGGGATATAACTTTCCGGAATATTGACTTGACCTTGAAAAAAACCGCCAGGAAAATCAAATCTCCGCCATATGCCGTCAATCTACGGGAGTCCGATGTGGGTTCTTTGGGCATGATCCCGCATGCTTTTTACGCGATGCACACGGAGAATCTGGTGTTTGACGGCGTGAAAGTTCGCCGGGAACGGGAGTTGGAGGATGTTTATGAAGCCTTCCATATGGAAAAATAAATGCAGTGGGCAATTCCGTTGCGCTGCAACCGGAGAGTACGCATGAACGCTGCAAAAATATGCCTGATGGCTTTGGCCTGCTGGCCATTTTTTGCGGGCGCCGCGCCCACCGCGTCGGATTTGTATGACCGGGCCCAGGCGCTGACGCTGCCCGCGGCGCCCGCGGATTCCTCCGGCGCGGACTTGCCGGCGCGGCATAACACCGCAGTTAAACGCGCGGGAGCATTCGCCCTGGATGCGGATGTCCCCGCCGGTGAAGTCTGGCGCGCCGTGCTGGAAGTGGACAACACGACGGAGCTGTTCATCAACGGGCAGGTTGTGCCGGACCCCAGCGTGATGCTGCCGCGGCCGGTGCGGCATACCTGGATGCCGGCGAATTTTTACGGGACGCGCCCGGTCAACATCGCGCCATATCTGCATGCCGGCCGCAATCGCATCGGCCTGCGGGGTGAGCGCGATTATGTCTGGTTGCGCGGCAGCATCGTGATGGTCTCGGGCAAACGCGTCGTGCTGGACTCCGGCACCAACTGGCATTGGATCAGCCGGCCGGGGGCGGATTGGGCGGCGCCGGACCTGCCGCTGCAAGATTTGCCCCTGGCGGCCGCAGCGGCGCGCGCGCGCAACCAGGCGCAGCCTGACCAGCCCCTGGCCGCCCCGCTGACCACCCTGGCCCTGCGCGGTCCGCGCGGGTTCAAGCAGGTATGGGCGGGCCGCCAGCCGGCCGCCGACGGTCTGATGGAATTGCGCAATCCCGACGATTTGCTCCTGTTTTTCAACGCTGAGCGGGACGCCCGCCTGGAAGTGGACATACCCGCCGGCGTCGGAGCGCGCCAGCCGCGCCTGGAGTGGTTGCTGGAACGGTACCAGGACGGCGCCGTTCAGCCGGCGGGCAACGGCGAATGCCGGGACGGCGTCCCGGCCGGCCATTCGCTGAAGTATGCCGTGCCGCTGGGCCGGTTGCCCCGCGGCGTCTACCTGTTTTCCGCCAGTTTGTTCCTGGATGGCGAATTGGTGGATACGCTCCCCCCGGAACCGCTGGCCGTCATCGGCGGCAAGCTGGCAATGGCGCCGGCGGCGGGAACGCACATCGAGGATGACCTGGCGCTGGAACTGGAGGATGTGGTTGATTTTACCCGTCCGGATGAGGCGCGCCACCCGTGGATGGAAATTGACGCCACCGGGCGTAATCCCCGCAAATCCGCCTGGACGGAGGAATACGTCAACCTGACAACCAACGCCCTCGTGGTTGAGCGCGGCGGCTTGGTTTACCGTGAAACGCGGCCCGGCTACTGTGCGCAATTTTCGTATAATGTGTTTTTCAACCATCCCGGCGACTGGTACCTGCTGACACTGGAGTATCCGGACGATGCCGAACGCTGGATCGGCGTTTCCTGCGCCAGCGCCATCCATCAACGCCCGCGCAAAGCGCAGACGTCTGACGGCATCTCCAAGTGCGGGCCGTCTGTCTGGACCGGCGGCAAATATCCCAATTCCGGCGCCATGCGCAAAATGCACTGGCTGTACCGGCCCGATCCGGGCGGCCACGCCGTCACGGTGATCAATCTCGGCAAGCAAACGGCGCCGGCAGCCGCCGCGCGCCTGCTGATTCAACACGTGCAGGGCCGGTTGCCGGAACTGCAGGTCAATCCCCCCGCCGGCGATTCCGTCCGCCGCCTGGGTCTGTTGACCGAACGGACGGCGCCGGGCCGCGGCCTGGATGCAACTTTCGGCGTTCGCCGTGAAAAAGGCGGACCGCCGCGCGCCGCCCCGGACGCCATTCCCGCCCACGCCGCCTGCGCGTGCCTGCTGGAATACCTGGAAACCTGCGAGGCCTATGCCGAATATCTGCGGTTTACCGGGCAAAACCTGCACGTCATGGGCGCCTACCAGTACCATGACGCCAATACCGGTTTTGTGCCCGCCCGCGGCAGAGCGCGCCTGACGGAGGACCTCCGCGACGTATTGGCCCGGGTGCTCGAGGCCAACGATATAAAATTTTATGCCAGCGTGGAATTTGCCTACACCACCGGCCTGATGGAGCAAGCCGAACGCGCCCGCGCCGCCACGGGAAGCAATCCGTTTGTGATGGTCACCCAGGATGGCGCGCCGGCGTCCGCGGCCCGCGGCACGGCCGCCAAGGCCGGCTGGAATTTCGCGCATCCGGCAGTGGAAAAGGAAATGCTGCGGGTGGCGGACGAATTGGCCTTGAAATTTGCAGGCAACCGGGCGTTTCTGGGAATAAACTGGACAGCGTATTTTGGCGGCGGCTGGATTCCTTCCTGGCGCGCCGGCGACGACCCCTGGAATTGCAGTTATGACGATGCGACCATTGCCGCCTTCGAGCAGGATACCGGCATCAAGCTGCCCGCCGGGGCGGCGGATAGTCCGGAGCGGTTCCGGCGGCGCCATGAATTTTTGACGGCGCCGGACATGCGCGCACAATGGATGGAATGGCGTTGCCGCAAACTCGCCGATTTCTTTATCAAGGCGGATGCCGCGATCAAAGGCCGCCGCGCCGACTTGGAATGCGTTGCCGGCTGCTATCTTTCCTGGCATCTGCCCCAGTGGCTGCAAAGCGGGCGCCCGGCAGGTGAATATTTAATGGAATGGGGATGGGATCCGAAGCTGTTCTGCGGACAGGGCGTGCGGGTTGCCCCGTGGCTGCCGGCCGCCGCTTTAAACCGGCCGTCCACCCATGCGGAAGGCTATGCCTGGTGCTGGCAGGGAAATGCCGAGCAGGAGTTGTATGACGCTTTTCATGCGGGCCCGCGCCGGTCGCTGATGCTGCATTATCCCTGGTGGGAGGTGGAGGGGGTGGCGGGGCAGATGCCATGGCGGGAAGAATGGCCGCGGCCGTACCAATCCACCATGCAGGCCAATCCCGCCGCGGATTTCTGCCGCGAGTCCTTCGCGCAGGCCATGATCGGGTTGGACCCGGACCTCTGTATGTTCGGTTTCACCGATTTCGGCATCCTGACGGGATACGAGGCGGATTGGCGGCCATTTGCCCGCGTTTTTAGATCGCTCCCGCCGGATGAATTCATCCCCTGGGGCGGCACCGGATTCCAAAGCAACCTGGCCATCCGCGCCTTGCGGAAGGACGGCCGGCTCTATTTCTACGCGGTCAATCCGGGATATTGGCCGATAACCGGGCGGATAGTCCTGCGCGGCGCATCCGCCGTGCGCGACTTGGCGGCCGGGTTGCCCGTGGCCGTGGAATCCGCGGGGGATGATGTCAACCTGCCGCTGCAATTGCCCCCGTTTGGCATAGCGGCTTTCAGCGCCGATGGCGCGCAAGCTGAAATTGCGGGGTGGGCCGCCGATCGGTTGGACGACACCCAGACCGCCCACATGCGCAAGATCATCGCCCGGGCGCAAGATATGGCCGATTTGCCAGGGTGCGCCGCGGCGCTGGGTGAAACATCTTATGCCGGCCTGCTGGAGACTATCGCTATCGCTCAGGCGGCATTAAATGCGGGCGAATATGCGCGGGCGTGGGCTTGGCTGACCAGGGGCGATTTTTGGACCACGGTCCACCAGAAACGCGAGTATGTCATGCATGCCGAACTGCTCGGCAAAAAGACCATGGAAGTGCCGCGCGTGCCGCAACCGCCGTCCATTGACGGCCGGCTGGACGATGCGCCCTGGCGGCAACCAGCCCCGGCGGGCGGCTTTGTCACCGCGGACCGCCAGCCGGCGGCGCCCGCCTGGGGGACGCAGGTGTATGCCTGCCATGATGGTCGGGATTTATACCTGGCGTTCAAGTGCCTGGACCCGCAGCCTGGTTCCGCCACGCGCGGCGCGGCCGGCGAACGCGCGGTCATTGGCAAAGGGGTGGATTTTGTCAATTTTTTCATCCGCCCGGATTTAAACGGGCATGAGTATTTCCAATTCGCCGCCAATGCCGGCGGCGGCCAGTTCGACCAGCGCTGCTTTGGCGGCGCCGTGGAGGATGACTACGCGCCGGATTGGACGGTGAAGGCCGGCATGGATGCCGATGGCTGGGTGGTTGAAATGCGGATTCCAGCCGCCGCCTTGAAAATGACCTTGACTCCGGGCAAGGTTATCGGCATCAATTTTCATCGCCAGGTGCGCGGCAGCCTCGCGCCGACGGCATCCTGGTCGTATCAGCCCGGCAATTGGCATGATCTGGACAAACTGGGCACAGCACAGGTTAATTGACGACACCAATCGTATAACCGGATACAGCACAAACAAGGAGGAAAGGTTATGAAAGCGCGCATTGTTTTTCTAATGGCCGTATTGGTTGGCGGGATGCGCCTGGCGGCTCAGGATTATTTGTATGTATCGCCGGCCGGCACCAACGATGCCGCGGGCAAATATCCGAACTGGAGCGGCGCCGCCACCAGCATCCAGGAAGCCGTTAATGCCGCGTCGGATGGCGACGTCATCCTGGTCACCAATCTGGCCACATACCGGTTTGCGACCAACATCGCGGTCTTCAAGCCGGTTACGGTGCGCAGCTATGCTCCCGGGGGCGGGGAAGACCCGGACACCGCCATTATTGACGGACAGAACAATTCGGCCTGTTTTTACATCAGCCATACCGGCGCCTGGGTCAGCGGCTTCACCATCACCAACGGCAATGGCGTGGGCGGCACCAGTAGCAATGTCGGCGGCGGCGTATGCCTCGGCTACGGCGCGGAGGGCGGGGGGACGTTGTCGAATTGCATCGTGGCCGGCAACACCGCCCCCGTCGGCGCCGGCGGCATCTATGCTTCCGGCAGCGGCGCGCTGGTGACCGACTGCCGGATTGCCGGCAACACGGCCGGCGTGCCGGACAACACCTATCGGGGCGGCGGCGGCATTGCCATGTATTACGGCACAATCCGGGGGTGCGACATTGACGGCAATCAATCCGGCGGGTCAACTTACCAGGGCGGCGGCGGGGTCTGCCTGCAAAACGGCGGCGTCTTAAATGACTGCCTGGTCGTTTCCAATAAGGCCAAAAACGGCGGCGGAATTTTTGTTGTCAGCTCCGGCACGATCACCAATTGCCGGGTGCGGGGCCACGTATCCACCAACCCGGCCAGCACAACCTATGGCGGCGGCGGCATTTATGCCTACCTGCCGGCGGGCGTGGCGGTTGACGGGTGCGAGATTTCCGGCAACCGCGGCGATACCGGCGGCGGCATATTCAGCCGGCAGCATGATTCCATGCAAGCCATGTATATCAGAAATTCCAGTTTTATTTCCAACACGGCCTATGACGGCGCCGGCTTCTATCAAAATCCAAACGCGTCGCTGACGGACGCCACCAATTATATTGAAGAATGCGTGTTTGAGGGGAATACGGCGTCCAATTACGGCGGCGGGATTAGCGTGCGCCAGGGCGGGATAATGGTCAACCGGTGCGAGCTAAGGAATAACTGGAATGGCGGATTTTACATGGCGGAGAATGGCACTACCATGCGCGTTATCCGCAATTCGCTGATTGCGGGGAATTTTGCCACTTCCGCCACGCCGCCCAATGCCGGCGCCGGAATTTTGAACAGCGGCGCACTCATGCTGAATTGCACGGTAGTCAGCAACCGCGCGGAGAACGGACCTTGCGGCGGAGTTTGGCTGTATTACGCCGAGGCGTCCATCACCAACACTATCATGCGCTACAATTACGGATCGGATCTCGGGACGGAAGCCAATTACAGGACCCTGAATTACGGCGGCAATCCCTCGAATATCGCCTGGACCTGCACCTTCCCCACGAATGACCTGGGCGCGCAAAACATCGAGGCGGATCCGCAATTCCGGAGTTTGGCCGGACAGGATTATCGCTTGCAGGGCGCATCGCCCTGCGTCAATGCCGGGCTGAAAGCAACCTGGATGGAAGATGCCGCGGACTTGGACGGCCGCCGCCGGATTGACCGGTTCTCGGGGATGGTGGACATGGGCTGCTACGAATATCTGCCGCCGGGAATGTTTTTCAATGTCCGCTGAAAATCGGAAGGTTATGCGCAAAACCCTGGCGGTAGCGTGCGCGATGCTTTGCGCCCACTGCGTATGCGGTGCGCAGACGGCATCGGAATTGTTTGACCGGGCGCAGGGTTTGTTTATTCCGGCCGTCCGGCAGCGCCTGGACCTCGCCGCTTACGCCGGCAACCGGATAGCCGGTGTGGCATCGGCGGTAATGCATGGCGGCGTGTTGCGTCTGGCGGTCACCAACCCGGCCAGTTCTATTGCCTGGACGGACGGTGCGGCCATAGCCGGCGGTTCCAGCGCATATCCCGACTGCTTTACGCTGGAGATGGAATGCCGAAGCTCTTTGCCCGGCGCCGTGAAAGTTGAATTCCGGCCCCTGGCCGGCGGCGCGCGGGTGCGCCGCATCAGCCGCACGGCGTCATTGCCGGGCGGGGGAGGCTGGGAAGTTATCCGGCTGGATTACAGCCGGTACCAGCATGACCCGATGGATGGGCTGGAATTGGCGTTCACGTTGGACGGCGAAGTCTCCGGAACGGCGATCGAAATCCGCTCCATCGTCATCGAACACGGTTCGGGCGATTTTGCCTTTGATTTTACCGTGCCGGAAGGCGAGGTGTGGCGGGCCGTCCTGGACGTGGCGGATACCACGGAACTATGGATCAACGGCGCGCCGGTCGAAGATTCAAGCGTCATCATGCCGCGTCCGGTGCGGCGGGTGGACACCTGGCGGCCCTGGCACTGGTCGGGTTCCCGGCCGGTGGATATTGCGCCTTTCCTGCACGCCGGCCAAAACCGCATTCGATTGCGCAGCTCATTGTTTTACGCCTGGGCGCGCGGCGCTGTCATTATGAGTTCCGGCGAGCGCATAGCGCTGGATACCGGGCCGCACTGGCGCTGGCTCGCCGACGCCCCGGGAGCGGCGGCAGCCCTCCAGGAAGATATCGGCAAGTTGCCGCTGGCGGCCAATCCGCCGCCGCGGAAGGTTGGCGATGCCATGCCCCAGCCCTACGCAGCGCCGCTGACGGAATTCAATTTCGGGACCCGCGGCGCCTTCGGTCTGCGATGGCCGGGCAGCCAGCCGGTATATGACGGCCTGATCCAGTTGCATAATCCGGAGGATCCGCTGTTGTTTTACCGCGCGGATCGCGAAGCGGTAATGCGTGTGGATGTTCCGGGCGGGTTGGCGGGACGCCATCCGCGGTTGCAATGGGCGCTGGAACAATATGTTGACGGCACAAATACGCCGTGCATGACCGGCTTAATTGACGCCGGCATTCCGTCGGGCAACTCGCTGAGCTTTACCGTGCCCATGGGGCGGCCGGCGCGCGGGGCCTATATGTTTTCCGCCGCATTGTTTGACGGCGATACGTTGCTGGATTCCCGGCCGCCGGAGCCTTTGCTGGTTATCGGCGGCGCATTGGAAATGCGC
>JAXGSX010000151.1:0-8523 GCA_040775225.1 Kiritimatiellia bacterium
CGCCCGAACCATTCTCCACCCGGTTCCCGGCAATCACGCAATTTTCCAGCCGGCCGGGCGCGTCCCAGAACACGCCGCCGCCCTTGCCGGCGGCATCCGCCACCCGGTTGCGGGAATTTTCACCGGCGGTTATCAGCACCCGGGTTTTGGAATATGTGGAATTCGGAATGAACACATGGACTCCGCCGCCGGATTTCAAAGCGACATTATCCGTGATCGTGCATTTAGCGACCATGACGCCGCCGACCACGCTGCCGTGCGCGGGCGGCGCCGGCATGGCCGGCCAAATATAAATGCCGCCGCCGAGGGAAGCGCCGGTGTTGCCGGATACCGTATTGTGAGAAAACAGCGTGCCGTGCGTGACCCCGTGCAAAAACGCGCCGCCGCCGTAACTGTGGCCGCCGGCAACGCAGCGGTTAGCCGCAATGGTATTGCTGACGGCCATACCGGTCCCATACAAGGTCATGCCGGCGCCGCCATAAGCTTGATTATTGCTGATGACGCACCCGGCCACCTGGCACCGTTCCGGATCGCCGCCGCCGCGGATATAGACCCCGCCGCCGCCGCGATACGCGGCCATGCTCAGATTGGTGTTGAAAGCCAGCGTCGAGCCGCGCAGCGCGCCGCCGGCCATGTAGACCCCGCCGCCGCATGCCTTGCCGGCATTGGTGACCGCGTTGCAGTGGATATCGCAATATTCGATACATCCGCGGGAACTCACGACATAGACCCCGCCGCCGTTGATATCCGCGGAATTATAACGCACTATGCAGCGGGATAACACGCCGCCGCGCGTATAAATGCCGACCGCGCCGCCGGAGTCGCCGTTCACCTTCCCCGCGCCATTGCCGCCGGTCAGGGTCAAGCCGGCCACACGCGCGCGTTCATGGTTAATGAAGACGCAACGCGTGCGCCCCTGGCCGTCAATCATGGTGTTTTCCGGATCCAACCCGCCATTATCCCAGCTGCGCAAGGTGATGCCTTTTTCAATCATGATTTCCGATGTCAACCGGTAATGACCGGGCGCCACCAGCACCATGCAGCCCGCGCCGGCCTTGTTCACGCCATCCTGGATGGATTTCACCGCATTCGTCCAACCGCCCTGCCCCGAACGCGCGTCATCCCCCGCGACACCGTCCACGTATATCCGCGGAGCATGCTCGCTGGATTCGACCAGCCGCCATAATCCCAGGGATGCATAACAGGTCAAGGCATCATAGGCCGCGCCGATATCGCCGTCCTGCCGGTACGCCTCCGCCAGCTCAATGACGGCCGCGAATTCAGCCCGGCGGCCGATCTGCTCCAGCGCCGCGCGGTGCTGCGCCAGCGCCTGGCGCCATTCATCCAGCCGGCGCCCGACATCCCGGCGGCCGGCGTCGGAAACCGCCGTTTCACAGCCCTTGATGATTGCAGGCGGCGCCTGTGCGCCGGACGGATCGCGCGCCGGCAGATTCAGGGAGCCGGCTGAAACCAGGCATCCCCACACCGTTATGACAAGGATATTTGATCGCATCATTCACCATCGTTTTCAACAATCATTCCGCGCCGCCCGGTAATTCAATGACATGACGCGGTTGATGAATCCAATCGTCCGGCAGTTCGCCGCGGACGTGCGGCCGCGCCAACGGCGCCGGCGCGCGTTTTTCCGTTTCAAGCCATACGCGGCATTTTGACCAGGAAAATTTAGTCCGCACTGCTACCCGCACATGGCCCGAGGTTAACGGTTTTTCCGCTTTGAAACGCGTGAATGCATACGGCCGCACATAGCGGAGCGGATGCCGCCCCACGCGCGTTACCCGGTTCAGAATACTGCTGCCGCTCTCCATTCCCGCCGCATGGCCGTTTACCAGGATGGAACAAACATCCCCGCCCACAGCGCCGACATGCCGCAGCGCGGCGTACATGCCGGCCATGCGGCATTCCATCACACGCTGCGGAATCCAACGTTTGCCGGTCGCGGCCATCCGGCGCTTAGCCGCATGCAATCCTTTGCTGTAGGCCGCGCGCGCGCCGGGTTGCTTGATAATGCGCGCGTCGAAAGGCGTTTCCGTCAGTACGCAGACCCGCGTGTTTTCATGCCGCACGGCTTCCAGGTCAAAGTTGTACTCAACGCAGTTTTTATCTTCGGGCATGCGCCTTTTCCGGCAGCAACGCACCATGGTCTCTCGTATTTCACATGGACTTGCAATTTCAAAACATTTCGGCCGACGGCGAAGCGTTTTCTTTAACGGATGCGTCTCCAACACCACCAGCGATTTACCCGGAACCTCCAATTCCACCGTATCGCCGTATCCCAGCATTGCCGGCAGCCGTTGCCGGTAGGGATAGACAACTTCCAGATTCACCGCGCCGCCGGCGCGGTGGAAATGCGCCGCCTCATCCAGCGCCAGCCGGACGGTTTGTGTCCGCCACGGACAGCAGTTGTAGATGCCGATAACCCCGCGATTATTTTCCAGGAAATGCGCCAATCCATAAGTTTCATCGGCGGACGGATCCCCGAGCACAAACGCGGTATTCGCCAGCAGTATCTTTTGGCGCGCAAGCGCCCAATGCATGATTTCCGCATATAACCGGCGTTCCGCCGCGGTCAGATGCTTGATAAAATAAAACCACTCGTTGATCTGCGAGCCGCGCAGAAATCCCATGATAACGTTGTCCGCCCATTCCCGCGGCGATGTTTTGCCCGCCGTCATGTTCAAGCCGGCCTTCAACTGTTCCTCATGCTGCACCCGCCGTGCCGGCGTCCATGACGCCGCGTCCGGATGCCGCAACGGTTGCGGCCCCCAGCCGTAGGGCGGATTGACCGCATACCACACGGCATTCATGGGAAAGACCGTGGTCTTCCGCCAGGCGCGCAGGCTGCCGTCCACCAAGGCATGCGTCGTTCCCGCCCCTTCGCCCGCGTATGACCATAAAGCATCGGCATGCAACAGCCACCAGGGGCTGAGCTCCACCTCCAAATCCTCGATCACCAGCGAAGGCTTGGCGCGCCGCCAGACGCCCGCCATGTCGATAAAGGCGTCCGTAATCGCTTCGCGGCCGTATTTGGCGCCGCGGATATGCCCGCGATGTCCGCCATGCGGGCATTCCCAAGCCGTTTTGCACCATAACCAGTCAAACGACAGAACTTTCGCATCGTGCTTTTCGATAAGCTCCAACATGTTAAGCTGCAATTCCGCTTTGACGCGGGGATCCGCCAGGCAATAATAAGACGGCGAAATCATATCGAAATGCCGGCGAAACCAGGCATGATCCGCGGACGCACGCCCGCCGCCGGTATTGATGTGAAAACCCAGTCCCGCGCCCAGCATGCGCCGCGCGTGTTTTTGCAGCAAACGCAGCTTCGGCTGCTGCCGGCTTTCCGGCAAGAGGCGTGACACGCTTTGCGGGTCGTATATGTTCCGGCCGCTATGCACATACAAAGCATCCACCGGCAAATCCTGATCGGCGAACAGGCGCTTGGCTGCTTCCAAATGCCATCCCTTGAGATTCTGGCCGCTGCGCGGAGGAACGCAATACTGGGTATGCAGCCGGCGCGGCTTCCGCGGGCGATGTATATCGATATATTTCAAAAACCAATCGCGCACACGGTTATTGACGGTGTTGGGGCAGACCCCCCAGACGGCCGTTTTGCTTTCCACTATCCCCGCCCGCCCCGGATAATGCCGCAGGCATAATCCCGCCGGCTTGACGATTTCGTTGTAACCCGCCGGATATTCCAATCCCCAAAACTGGTCATGATTCACAAATAACGGCTGGCCGAACCCTCCCATGTCAAACTGCGCTCCCGGCGCCGTAAAACTTTCCACTGCCAACATCCGCACAACGTGTTCCCCGGCGTCAACCCGCAGGCTTTTGCGCATAAAAAACCAATGCGGCGCAACCTGATAATTGACGGTCAGGCGCAAGCCGGCAACCGGCGCGGACAATTCAAACGACAACTTTTCCCGGCCGCCGCTTTCCACCGCAATATCCACACGCTCAATGCGAAAATCGCGCGCACCGGACAAATGCCGGCCGCCGGCCAGAACAACCTCCCATTCGCGGGATTTCAGCATGACGCGCCGCCGCGTCAGATGATTGACGGCACAACGCGTGACTAGAACTCCGCCGCGGCAATCCAGCTCGCGGCGCACGATGCCGTTGTCCAGGCAATAGCCGCCGACCATGGCGTGGATTAGTGCTGGCTTGTTATGCCTCATATGCACAACTCAAATTCTCATGTTGTAAACAGCCGGTTGAGCGGCAGGAATGCCACGCCCCGCGATAGATATTCCCGGCCGTATTTGGCGGCCATGACCTGCACCCTGGCGCCGGGATTAATCGTTTTGCACAATTCCATCCGCCGCCGCACGATGTCCAGAGACACATCCGCGCATTGCGCGGTCCATGGCAGCAGGAAAATTGCTTCCGGATTGAACAGGTAATTGAGTCCGACCGCTATTTCCGCCACCATGTTAAATCCTTCAACGAGCAATTCGCGGCACAACGCGTCGCCGCGCACGGCCGCTTCCACCACCAAATCCAATCCCGGTTCCCGGCCGGCGCGCATCCATTCCGCGGCCATGGTTTGGGCGCCGTTCCGCACGGCTTCGCTCAAATGCAGGCCAATGCGGCGGAAAGGCGAGAGCTGGTTGAAGGTCCCCGTGCGTCCATCGGCGCTCAAGGGGCCGCCTTCGCCGATTTTCATGAACCCGATTTCACCCCCGCAGCCCTGATGGCCCGTGAACAGACGTCCGTTCAAATACATGCCCAGCCCCATGCCGGCCAGATACAGGAAGTTTGACAGATCAGCCGCCTTGCCCCAGTGTTTTTCCGTCAGCGCCAGGGCCGCCGAATTGCCCAAAACCAGGCACGGCCGATGCAGCGCGCGTTCGAAAAAGCCCGAGATGGACAAATTCAAATCGGGGTTGAAACAGGTTGATCGAAAGACCACGCCCCGCTCGCAATCAAGCATGCCGGGCATGGTGAAACCGACGCCCGCCAGACGGTCCGGATTCAATTTGTGCCGCTTGATCATGGCGCGCGCTGCCGCCAGCACCCGCTGCAGCGCCGGCTTTTCGTTGCGCGGCAAATCCGCTTCCGTCTCGGTATCCACATGCTGCAAGGCCGCATTGACGATGCTGATATCGGCGCCTTTGGAATGAAACGCGATGCCCAGGGCATGGCATTGTTCGCCGCGAATGCGCAGATGGCGCGGTTTGCGGCCTTTGTTGCCGGCGGCGGTTTCAATGCCTTCAATCATGCCGGTACGCACCAGGCCGTCCACCGCCGGAAAAACGTTCGCGTTGCTCAAGCGCAAATCGCGGACGATGTCGGCGCAGGTTGCCCGGCCGCGCCGGCGCCAGATGTAGGACACGATGGCGCTGTTTTTTTTGGCCTTCAGCACTTTGAAGATATCCGGATGATGCATGGCTATGCCCGTATGATTATATCAATATTTCCGGCAATGGCCGGGAACCAAAGGGCGCCGGTGGCGTCGGGACGCATGCTGCGTTCCCGGCCGTTCACCGTCACTTGCCGGGCCTGTCCGGGCGCCAAAGCGCCTATGCGCACGCCCAGTTCGCGGCATCCGCCGGCCGGCGCGAAGTCAATGCGGCAGCGATACGCCGTCTTGCCGCCCGGTGCCGCGAAATCGAAGCTGACCGCGCCGTATTCCGTCGCCAGGCGCGCCGCACGCACCCGCCGGCCTTGCTGTTGCCATGCCGGCGGGCAGGCGGGCATCAGCAGGAGCCGTCCGTCAGGCGCTCCATCCGCGCCGCGCCCTTCCATGGCCAGCATGTGGCGCAGCAGCAGAAAAAGAACCGCTGCGGCGGATGCCAGGGGCGAACTGGGATTCATCCACTGGCGCCAGGTATTGTCTTCCGACCGGATTTCCCAGATGGCATCCTGGTCGCGCAGGCATAAATCGCCAGACTCCGGCGCGGTATGAAAATATGGATCCAGCAAAAAGGTTTGATAAGCCGCCACGGTTTTCAGGTATTCGTCAATATTCCCCGAGCGTAAATTCACCAGCGCCAGGCCCAGTCCGTACACCGGGTCCAGGCGCATGGGGTACAAAACGGGAATGCCGGCGATGGTTTTGCGCCGGCGGCGCATCCACGCCGCCAAGCCTTGGGCATCGGCGCCGGCCGGATTCATGATGCCTGTTTCCAGGAACATGGAGCAGAACAGCGGCCAGAAAACGCCGTTGTAAGGGTAGGGCTGGTCCCAATACAATTTCATGGAAAGGAATGTTTCATCGGCGCCGCGGTGAATTGTACGCCCGATGACAGTTTCGATCCGGCGCTTGTAGGCATCCGCTTCACGCAGATAGCCGCGGGCCTCCGGCGCGTCGAGCGACTGCAGCATCAGGCTGAAATCGCGCAAGCCGCGCCAGCAGACGGCATTGGGATGCAGCGAATAAGCCGGCTCGTGCACGTCGCCGCCGTAATAATGATGCGGCAGCAAGCCCCAATGCAGCGGGCGGCGTCCGCCGCTGGCCCGCATGGTTTTGCGCCGCGCCCGGATAATCCAGTCCGCCTCGGCGCGCAACCGCTCCAGGTGTTCGCGCAGCCAGGCTTTGTCACCGGCCAGGCGCAACAGCGAATAAGCATACGCCAGCGCGTATCCCGCCCGGTATTGGTGGTGGTAGTTGCCTTTGTCCAGATGCGCGTCCGTCAGGTAAGTGTTGGAAAAATACCGCAAGGCATCGCCCCCGTAGCCGGCGCAGGCCAGCGCCTGCATCGTCCAGCCCTCCTCGATGCCGAACACGCTCCCGCCGTAGTGCGAAGGGAAAGCGCCGTAAGGCAGCCGGTCGCCCTGGGCGGTGATGAAAAACTGGGTCAGGGCATTCTTCCAGAACGCATTCAGACTGGCATCCGGCAGCTGCGTCTCCGCACCGCCGGCCAGCATGCCGCGCCAATAAACGCGCGCCGCCCGCGCCGCCCGGTCAAACGATCCGGGCCGCGGATTTCCGCGCCGGCCGGTTGCCGGGAAACCCAGGCGCGGAATGGTGAAATCCAGCACGCGCTGCCCGCCGGTCCGCAAAATGCATTGATAGCGCACGGTGTTTTCCAAGCCCGCCTTGAAAACACCGCCGCGCGGAATTTGCATTGCCGGCGCACCCGCGTCGTCGTACAGCCATGCGCCGCGGCGGCGCAAACCCAGGTCTTCCAGGCGCCAGGTGCGCGCGCGCAGCTTGCGCATGGCCGCGGCGGCGATGGTGACGGCCGCCGGGCGGCTTGCGCGCGCGCGGTTGATCGCCGTGCAGCGAATCCTGGTGAAAGAGTTGCGGTGTTTGCCGGAAAATGGCTGCACGAAAGTGGCCAGCCGGTATTCCACCCCGCCGGCGCGGCAAACCGAATTTACCCACGGCATCCAGCCTTCCGCCAGATGTCGGCGCGCGTTTCGACCCGTCGCGCCCCCGAACGCGCGCGGCGGCTCGCCCACCCAGAACGATATTATCAGCGGCACGCCCGGCAGGCGGCCCTCGCCCTTGGCGCGTTCTTCCATGAGCGTATGGTTCCAGTCCACGCCGGTTGACACCAGGTCGTCCTTCAATCCCAGCAGGGCGCGCCCGCGGTATGGTTGCAGCCGCCGCCGGAAGAATTCCGCGGCGACGCCGGCGGGACAGCTTTCCGTTTCCGCCGCCAGCCCCGGAAATACGCGGGACACAAAATCATCATATTCCCGCCGGTTGCGGACATATCGGCCCAGTTTGGAGACGGCGGAATATTTACCAGGCAGGGCGGATCTGTGCGGCCGTATATCGTGCAGAACGCACTGACGCGGAGGCTGCCCGGCTTTAATCCGCAATAACGATGCCGTCACGGACTGCGTGAAGCGGCAAACCAGGGAAACGTAACCCGAATCCAGCAAATCCGCCAGACAGCGCCGCCGGGATTCGTCATAATCGAACGATGCCGGCACGCGCCGCCAGCGCCGGCGCGCCGCGTCCCATCCCTGCAAGGTAATATCCTCGAGATCCGGCACCTGGATGTCCGGTTGGCGGCATGTGAAAAAAACGAGGCTGATGCCGTGGATTACCCGCGGCTTCGGCCAACGCGCACGCAGCGTTGGATGCGTCCAGGGCACGCCCGGTTCGCCGGATACCGGAAGGATTGTCCAGGAAACTCCGGCGTCGGCCGGCGGGGCGGTCCGGTGTGCGGGGTCGTCATATGCCAAATCCGCCGGTTGGCATGCCGCGGTAAAGCGGATGCTTGCTTTGTCATTCCCGCCGCTGGGCTTTTGGAACTTGCCGGCAACCTGGGAGTCCATATCAAAGTCATCCCGCATACCTGGTTTTCAATCCATGCCTGACGATATCATTATTTATATTCTTGTCAACTAATAAATTAATTAACGATATAATTATTGCTAATATTAGAAATAAATGGCTTGCCGATTTCCGCCCGCCTCTTATGGGCGGGAGTGATTGAAAGTCATGGGACTCAGCCCGTTGTTTCCGACCGGTATGATATGGTGGATTTGGACTGGCCGTTGAGCCAATTTCAAAAGTCATCCCCTGCCACCTTGCGTGGC
>JAXGSX010000152.1:0-8510 GCA_040775225.1 Kiritimatiellia bacterium
AGGATGCGGCCGCCGATTTCATTGCCGCCGCCGGCATTCGGCATGACGACCACCGGCTTGGCAGTGCGGCGCAAAACGCGCTGCAGCGGATGCAGAATTTCCGCCGGCCCCATGCCGCAATTCAACCCGATCATATCCACGTTGCCATCCGCGTCCAGCATGCCGGCCCAGGCGGCTTCGCGGGAATTTAACTCGGCGTCCGGCGGGCATTCCAATGGCACGAACGACGCCAGCACCGGCAGCCCCAAACGCGCCGCGGCCCGCGCCGCCAGTTGCAGTTCGCGGCAGTCGCGGAAGGTTTCCAGCACCGCCAGGTCCACCCCGGCGCCGGCCAGCGCGGCAAGTTGCTCGTCAAAAGCCGCTTCCAAATCCGGCAGCAATTCGTCCGTCAAAGGTTGATCGGCTTGCAGGCACGGCCCCACGGAAGCGGCGATGTACACCGGCGCTTCACCCGCCGCCCGGCGCGCCAAGCGCACCGCCGCGCAATTGATGTCCGCCACCCGGTCCGCCAAACCGAAGCCGGCCAGTTTGATGCGATTGGCGCCAAAGCTGTTGGTCTCGATGACATCCACGCCGGCCTCCACGTATTCGCAATGGATGCCGAGAATCAGCTCCGGCTGGGTCAGGCACAATTCATCGTAACAGGCATTCAGAAACACGCCGCGCTGATAGATCATGGCGCCCATGGCGCCGTCAAATATCAGCGGCTGCTTTTTGATGCGTTCCAACAACGGCGATAACACTTGAGCCTCCGCTTGCGGGTGGATTTGGATAAGATTTGCGCTTACAATATCACGATCAGGATAATTTAAAAGCGAAAATTCCATAGCCTGCCGCCCGATCATCCGGATTGCATCGGACACGGCAATATGTTATGTTAATCTGCAAATGCCACATTCTCAAAACCAAGCATCCAGGCATATCCGATGACCAAAATCGCCAAACTCGACCGCAACATGCAAGTCCGCCAGGCAGATGCCAACCTCAAATGGCGCGATGTGCGCAAATGGGGCGTGGAAGGCAAGGGTTGGACGGATACGGAGGGATATTTCGACCGCCTGCCCCGCGCGGCCCGTAAAATCGTCCGTCCGCCGGTATGGGAGCTCTCCCGGATGAGCGCCGGCCTGGCCGTGCGTTTCAAAACCAACGCCGAATCCATTTCAGTGCGGTACGAATTGACCAATCCCAACCAGGCGTTTGACCACATGCCGCTCACCGCCCACAGCGGCGCGGACCTGTATGGACGCGATCATGCCGGACAATGGCGCTGGGTGGGCATCGCGCGGCCCGCCAAATCACCGGTGGAAGTGACGATTATCTCCGGGCTGGACGGAAATTCCCGCGAGTATATGTTGTACCTGCCGCTGTATAATGGAGTCAAGCGACTGGAAATCGGCGTGCCGGCGGGATCTTCGTTCAAAGGGCTGAGACCGAGAGCCGCGCGGCCGCTGGTGTTTTACGGAACTTCCATCCTGCAGGGCGGATGCGCTTCCCGGCCCGGTATGGTCTGGACTTCCATACTCGGCCGCTGGTTTGATCTACCCGCCATCAACCTTGGATTTTCCGGCAACGGCAAGATGGATTTGGAACTCGCGCGCCTGCTTGCACAGATTGATGCCCAGATTTATGTGCTGGATTGCCTGCCCAACATGCAGGCGCAGGACGTACGGGACCGCGCGGAAAAATTCATCAAAATCCTGCGCCGGGCGCGCCGTCAAATTCCGATCCTGGTGGTGGAAGACCGCACTTATGCCAATACGCCCTTCCTGGCCAACCACCGCAAGCGGCATGCGCAATCCCGCCGGGCCTTGCAGGAAGTTTACGGCAAATTGCTGGCCGGCGGCATGCCGCATCTGTATTATGCCACCGGCGCCGACCTGTTCGGCGGCGACGGCGAGGCCACCGTGGACGGCTCGCATGCCACCGACCTGGGATTCTACCGCCAGGCGCGCGCGCTGCAACCGGTATTAAGCGGCATCCTGGCGGATACGCCGGCGGAATAACCTGGGCGCTGCAAACGAGACGTTTGGTCGTCCCCTGCCGCCTTGTGTGGCAGGAACGAAAGGTTATGCAAAAAACGGCGGGCGGCGTTATTTTTTAACCTTGGCCAGCACCCCGGCAAACGCCTCCACGCATGCGGCATCCCACTTCGCGCCGGCCTGTTTGCGCAAGACAGCCAGGGCGGCATCCTGGTCCATGCCTTTCTGGTAGGGACGGTCGGTGGTCATGGCGTCGAATCCGTCCGCGACGGCGATGATCTTGGCGCCCAGTGGAATTTCCTCCGCTTTCAGGCGGCGCGGGTATCCCCGGCCGTCCGGCCGCTCATGGTGGCAGCGGATGAATTCGATCGCCGGGCCGAGGAAGTCCAGGTCCTGCAGTATCTCCGCGCCGACCGCGGGATGCTGCATGATCCGCGCCACCACTTCCGGCGGATTGCGCGCCGTGTGGGGTTGGAACAACTGGTCCGGGAAACCGATCTTGCCGATATCATGCAGCATCCCCGCTAAATGCACATAGCGCACCATCCCGGCATCGAGGCCCATGTTCTTCGCCGTCAGGCGCGACCATTCCCCCACCCGCTCGGCGTGACCCTCGGTGTACGCGTCGCGCGCAGCCAGGGCATGGGCCATGGCGGACACCGTGCCAATCGTGGTCTGCCGCAGGCGTTCATTGAGTTCCCGCAATTCCTGCACCAGCAGTTCCAGCTTGTACTCGCGCGCTTCCACCTTGACCATCATCATGCCCATGGCCTCGGCAATCGAACGCACCGGCTCCGCCACCCCGGCGCCGGTCAGGGGCATGATGTCGTTGGAGTAATTACCGGCGGCGACTTCCTTGATGAGCGCCAGGAGTTTTTTCAGTTCGGCGTTGGGCATGGCATGTTTCCCTTTCAATCCGCGGTGAACAACAAGGCGCCCCCCGGCGTCCGGCGCAAATTCCCTGAGCGCGGCAACGGGCAATCGGACAGGCCGGGGCCGGCTACATGCCAGGTTGCGGCGCCGGCGCGTTCCATGGCATACACAGGCCGGCGGCCGCGCGTTGCGTAAAAAAGATTGGCAAACGTCAACACCTTGCCGCTGGCCGGCTGGCGGTAAACCTGGTTCATTTTTTGGATCGGCGGGCGCGCATACGGGTAAATTTCCGGCGCCAGTTCCGCGCGCCAGTTGGCATTGCAGTAAGCGCCGAGTTTGACGGCCGGCGCAGCGTCAAAATGCACAAATAAATTGACGCCGTCCTGGACGCAGACTCCCACGCCTTCGGATTCAAGGCGCAGCCGGCCAAGCATGTTCCATTGGCAGCGCACTTCCGCCAGGTCCGGGCGCCCCACGCGCACTGTGTCAACCACGAAGAAAAATCGCCCTTTAAACCATAAAATCGAGCGGCGCCATTCCCCGCCGGCCATCCCGGGCAAAACGCTTTGCACGAGGGCGAATAGCGCGTTTTCGCGGCAACAACGCAAGACGCACAAGTTGGGATAGGCGGCGAATGTTCCATCCGCCAGCACAAATTGCACCAGGTTGTGGTCTTCCGGTCCGGTCTGACGCATCCGGAAAGCGGCGCCGGCGCCCATTTGGCGGTCTAACTTGCCGTAGCTGTTATCCACCAGCCAAATCCGGCCCAGATGGTTCAAACGTATGATTGAATTCTGATCGCGATGCGAATGTCCGGCGGCTGGGTAGGAAAATCCCTCCAGCAAAAGATATTGCGCCCCGGCGGACCACGCCTCACGCATGGCCAGTTTGTCATAAGCCCGGCCGGGCGGCACCGCCGGTCCATACTGCCGGCGGATATGTTCATCGAGCGGCATGACCGCCACCTGGGGAAGAGTTTTGGGACGGATCGGCAGCAACCGGCGCCGGCATCCCGGCAGCCAGGCAGTGGTTGAGGGCAAGTCGCGCAAGATCGGCCTGGGCAGGGCCCGGCGAATGTATTCGGCCGCCCATGCCAGGCCGGCATCCCCGCGGCGTGCGGCCGCCGCATCCAGGAATGCGGCGCCCAGCCCTCCGCCGCTGACCGGCGCGCCGGCGTCGCCGAAATCGGACGGATACCCGAAATTATCCGTGGTGATGACGATATTGCGGGCAACCATGCCCATCCGCCCGTTATCGGAGAAACGGCGGCGGCCGGTGGCGCGGTCAAACACGAGTTTATGGGACGGGACCAGCCATTGGTACATGTTGGCGTTTTCCTTGTACTTGAAGTAATTTTCCATCTGTGGGCAGTTGAAACATTCCCGCGCGGTCCGCAGCCAATCGCGCGCCGCCGGCCAGCGGTAATGGTCATGGAAGTAACGCCCGGCGAAAAACAGCGTCAATGCGCCAAAGGTCTCATGGTTATGGCGCAGGGCGCCGGGCAAGGTCGGCCAGTGCGCCGCCTTGTAGCCGGCGCACATTTCCGCCGTTGCCAGCAACAGATTGTCGTAAACCAGGCGCTCCTCCGGCGTCACTGGCAGATGTTCGGCCAGCAATTCCCAGTTGGCGATCATACGGCCGGCGTAAAATTCTATATCCGACGGGATGCTGGCCCCACCAGGAGTTTCGGTAAAATATTTCAGCATGGCGCGCAGCATCGTCAGGAACAGGTCCAGGTAGTCACGGTCGCCGGTGCGGCTGAAAATATCCGCCGCGGCATTGGCCAGAATCAGCGGACAAACATTATACCGATCCGTTTTTTTGCCGCCGCTGTCGAAGTCCGCCGCGGCGAGCGCCGCAAGTTGGGCCGCGGTGCGGGGTGGACGCGCCCGCCGGTTCCGGTACGGCCGGAGCCGGTTCAACTCCGCCAGCACGCGCGCCCGGTCGCGCAAGGCCGGAAAACTGGCGGGGTCGCACTGAACCAGCCAGAGGGGATCCGGCAGCGCGATGCCGCCGTCAATTTGCCGGGCCTGCCGGCGCAACGCGCGCAGCGCCACAGCGGTCCGGCGCCGGCCGCAGCAGATTTGCACCAGGTTGCCGCCCAGGTTGCCCGGATTATGCAAAGTCCGGATCAGCCACCCGCGCGGGCCGGGCAGTTGCGCGTCGGCCTCGAGGCGGCAGGTGTCCGCCCACGCGGCGGCCGCGCGATTTTCATGCGCGCCGCCCAGGATGATGGCATTGCCGTGGCGCCGCCGGCTGGATTTGAACGCCGCATCGGGTATCAGCCGCGGTGGCAAGCCACCGGCGCGCAACCACTCAACCAGCGCGTGCGCCAGCCGCCGGTAATGCGGCGCCGGCGGCACGCAGATTGCCAGGCAAGCGCGGCCCGGCGCCGCCAGGCTGGTTTGGCGGCATGGGCGGGGCAAATTTCCCAGCGCCAGGCTGGGAAACGGGAATTGACCGCGCGTCCGCAGGTATGCATCCAGGGCGGCATCGCCTTCACGCCGCCAAAGTCGTTTTTCCGCGGCGGTCAGGTCCACGACGGTCGGCTCGCGGCTGGTCCAGACCGGGTATTGGCCTGTATGTTTGCGTAAATTGACGCCGCAGGATGCGTAAAGGGATGCGAGTGATGGCGCTTGCATGTTGGCATTCTATCTTGGCGCCGGATGAGCGCAAGCAGAAATCATGGTTATGCCGTCAACTTGCCCGGGCGGCATCGGGCAAGCTGGTGATTTCCAGCATGACCCGCCGGGCGCGGCCTGAGACTTCGAGGTGGCGGCTCAAAAATGCGCCCAGCAATTCCAGCGCAGCCAGGCGCTGCCGCGGGGTGCTGCGCATCCGGCGCGCCACATCCCAGGCTCCGGCGCCTTGCCAAAACCCCAGCACGGCCAGCACATCCGGCGCCAGCCGCATGCTATCCGCCGGCGCGCGCGCCGACTGGCACGCGGGGCACAAAATGCCGCCATGAGCGGGTGAAAAAAAACAACCGCGCGCCTCCGGTTCCGCCGGGGAGCGCGCGAACGGCCATGGGGCGCGGCAACCCTGGCAGGTCCGCAAGCCCGGCCCCACCCCGCCCATTTCCAGCAGGCGCAACTCGAACCAGGGCAGCAGCGCCTCTGAAGTCACGGGACTGTCAAGGGCTGCCAGCGCGGTATCCAGCAATTGGAATCCTTCCGGATGCGGCGCTTGCGCTGGCAGCCAGTTGGCAATCAAATCCGCGAAGTAGGAAGCGCAGGCGGCGGCTTTCCAATTGCCGCGCAAGTGCGGCCGCGGCGTGAGCAGGCAGCATTCGCGGGCAACATGTAGCGACGATTCCCAGCGCGGATAAAACAGCAACTCCGAGAGACAAAACAAATCATATTGCCCCAGGAACGGGCTGTTGCGCCGCAAGGCGCCCTTGATCATGGTGACGATTTTGCCATGTTCGGGCGTCAGCCAGGTGACAACCTGCGAAGTCTCCGAAAACGGCACAATCCGCAAAACCAGGGCCTTGGTCGTAATAATCATGGCGGACGCCTCAGGGCTATTCGTCCCGCAGCCATTCATCCAGGCGGTCGAGCAGTGTTTTGCCGAGTTCGTCGGTTTTGCCGGGCAGGACTGCGCCGGCGGAAAAAATCATTTTCATGGCATCCTGCAGGCCGATGTCCAGAAAGATCACCTCGTTGCGCGGAGCCATCAGGAAAAAACCACTGGTCGGGTTGGGGGCGGTCGGTACAAATACGCAAATAACGCCGGCGGAAGGATCCTGGCCGATCGGCAATCGTTCCGCCATTTCGCGGTTAAGTTCCGCCGTCATGAACCCGATGGAATACAACCCGGCGCGCGGAAACTGCACCGCCACCACCTGCTTGAACAGGGTGCGCCGGGAATTGACGACCGATTCGCTGACCTGGCGGAGGGCCAAGTACAATGTTTTCACGATGGGGATGCGCGTCAGGAGGCTGTCGCCCAGCCGGTAGAGATGCCGTCCGATGAAATTGCGCGCCAGGAGGCCGACCAGGTAAAGGGCGCTGAAAACCAGCAACAACGCCAGAATGCGGTAAAAAATGCTGTATTCGGTTTGCAGCCATTCCCGCGGCACAAGATGGTTGGTCAGGTACTTGAACAAAAACTGCACAATCCAGATGGTCACCCCCAGCGGTGTAATCAGAATCAGCCCCACCAGGATGTTGGCGCGCACGGATTTCGTAAATCGCTGCCACATGGTTTTACCCTCTCCCATCAACTCGACCCCCAACCGCCATAGCCAATCCATGTAAAACATACAACAGGCGGATGCAAAAGTAAAGACGCGGTTGCGACGCGATGTATACCGATTACAGCAGCGTCACGGCGTGTCCTGAGTAGTCCGACGAAGCAGGGTGTGACGCATCCGTCTCCTGGCTGCCACGTGAGATTTATGGCACCAGCATTGCCGTCGTATTTTACTTGTAGAAACGGGAGGGAATTGCTAGAAAAGAAGCAAATTTGTTTAAAGACGCGCCTGCCCGCCGGCGCCTTCCAGATGAGGAACATATGCAAAGCCAACAGATCAAGCAGGGGAATGAACGCGCGCCGCATCGCAGTTTGCTGCGGGCTACGGGATTGAAAAGCGAGGATTTCCACAAGCCGTTCATCGGCGTCTGCAATTCCTTCGTGGAGATTATCCCGGGCCACGTCCACTTGAACGCCGTCGGCCGCCTGATCGGCCGGCAAATCCGCCAGGCCGGGGGCGTCCCGTTTGAATTCAACACCATCGGCATCTGCGACGGCGTGGCCATGGGGCATACCGGCATGAAATATTCCCTGCCCAGCCGGGAATTGATTGCCGACTGCGTGGAATCCATGGTGCGCGCGCATTGTTTCGACGCGTTGCTCTGTATCCCCAACTGCGACAAGATTGTGCCCGGCATGGTCATGGGCGCCTTGCGCGTGGATATCCCCACGCTGGTAGTGAGCGGCGGCCCCATGCTGGCCGGCCGGGCGGATGACGGACAGGTGTTGGACCTGATCAGCGTGTTTGAAGGCGTGGCCGCCTGCCGCCAGGGAAAAATCGGCGAACCGGAATTGCAGGCGCGGGAAGAAAAAGCCTGTCCCGGCTGCGGTTCCTGCTCCGGAATGTTCACCGCCAATTCGATGAATTGCCTGTGCGAAGCCCTGGGGCTGGCGCTGCCCGGCAACGGCACAATTCCCGCCGTTGATCCCCGCCGCAAAAAGCTATACCGCCAGGCGGCGCGCCGCGTCGTGGAGATGGCGCAAGCCGGCGGACCGCGGCCGCGCTCGATCGTGACACGGGAATCCATGGACAATGCCTTTGCCGTGGATATGGCCATGGGCGGCAGCACCAACACGGTCCTGCACGCCCTGGCAATTGCGCATGAAGCCGGGGTCGAGTATGACCTGGACCGGATCAACGCCATTTCCCGGAAATGCCCCAACATCTGCAAGGTGTCGCCTTCCAGCAAATATCACGTGGAAGACGTTGATCGGGCCGGCGGCATCAGCGCCATTATCCGCGCTCTTTGCAGTCTGCCGGGACTCATTCATGACAGTGCGCCGACCGTCACCGGCCGCACCATCGGCCAGAACACCGCCCGCGCGAAAATCCTGGACGAGCAGGTTATCCATCCGATCCAGCAGGCCTATTCGGCGGAAGGCGGACTGGCAATCCTGCGCGGC
>JAXGSX010000153.1:0-8496 GCA_040775225.1 Kiritimatiellia bacterium
CGCTGATTGCCGGATTCGTCATCGCCATGCTGACGATGAGCGGCCTGCGCCTGCTGCGCCGCCGCGCCGGCGGGCGCGCCCGCCACACTTCCGTGGACGCGGGAATCGAACAACTCAAGGCCATCGGCGAACTGTCGGTCTTCAAGGCGTTAACCAAGGAAATCGTCACCGAAGTGGACCACACCTGGGGCGAATTCGGCCGCAAGTACTTGAGTTGGATTCTCTCAAACAAGAAAATGGCCATGATCTTCGCCTTTGAAATTGATTTCCGCTACGACTTGCGCAGCCCGGATTTCCAGATCGAGGTTAACGGCGCGGAATGCGTTTTCAGGATGCCGCCCTGCCAATACAAAATCAACATCCGCGACATCCAGTTTTACGACGAGCAGAAAAGCCGTCTGATCCCCTGGCTCCTGCCCGACCTGCTCAATACGTTGTTCACCGACGGCTTTACCGAGCAGGACCGCAACCGGCTCAAGGATGCCGCGCGGAACAGCGCCCGGCGTCAAGCCGGATCGCTGATCGGCCAGCTTGGCTCGGAAGTCGAGCAATCCGCCGAGCAAACCCTGGCATCCCTGGCCAGGGCGTTCGGCATCACGCATGCGTCTTTCGTGTTTGCCCGGCGCCCCCAGGCGCCAGACCTGTCGGTCATATACAATCCTCCCGCCGCACGCGAGGACGGCTGACTCGTGCGCCGAACGGGCGCCATTGCCAGGCATGTGACGCAGATATTCCAGCATGATCCCTATGCCATCAAGCCGCAAATCAGTAAAAACCGGCGCGCCGCGCCAACTTATCCTGGCAGCGCCGCGGGGATTATGCGCCGGCGTCAAGCGGGCCATTGAAACCGCCGAAGCCGCCTTGCGCAAATTCGGCCGGCCGATTTACTGTCTGCATGAAATTGTCCATAACCGCCAGGTAGTGGAGCAACTGGCCGCGCAGGGCGTAGTTTTTGTCCGCCGCCTGGCGGAAGTGCCCGCCGGCGCCGTGCTGCTTTTCAGCGCCCATGGCGTTCCGCCCGCCGACCGCGCGGCGGCGCGCCGGAAGAATTTGCGGGTGATTGACGCCACCTGCCCGTTCGTCGCCAAAGCCCACCAGGCGGCGCGCGCTTACGCCGCATGCGGTTACACGATTTTTCTGATCGGCAAACACGGACACGACGAAGTCGTCGGCATTTCCGGCGAGGCTCCCGGACATGTGCAAGTGATTGAAAATGAGGAAGAAGCCCGCGCCGCCGCTGCGCCGGACGCCCGCCGCACCGCCGTGCTGACCCAGACCACTTTAAGTTGGTCCGAAACCCAGATTATCCGCAATATCCTCCGCAAACGTTTCCCGGGCATCCAATCCTCTGCCGGAGGCGGCATCTGCTATGCCACCCGCCATCGCCAGCAGGCGGTGCAAGCCGTAGCCCGCCATGTCCAGACGGTGCTTGTGCTGGGATCGCCAAACAGTTCAAACTCGCGCCGCCTGGTTGAAGTGGCGCGGGCGGAAGGCGTACCCGCCGAACTGGTTCCCGACCTGTCTGCGCTTGAAAAGCATATCCGCCCGGGCATCAAACGGCTGGGATTGACGGCCGGCGCATCCGTGCCGGAACAATTTATCAATCAAGCGGTTGCCATGCTGAAAAAGCATGGATATGCCGTGACGCAGGAAATCGGCGCCGGACGGGAAAAGGTTTGTTTCCCGCTGCCCGATGAAATCAGGCATTGATTTCCGCTTGGAATATGCAATAATGAATTAAGTAGAGCCAATTGCCAAAGTTCTGTCCGGAAGGTCGGGGTGTAACCCGACCCTCCAAAAACGGGGTGATTTTGCATTTTGGAGGGACGATTTCCACGTCGTCCGAGACTTTTGAAACCGGCTCAGTAAATTTAAAAACTCACGTCCTGAATGAATTCAGGATTCAGAAGTCAGATATCTGTATCATTGCACACTGCATAAGATCAATGTGTTACGCTGCTGTAACGAACCCTGAACCGTGAACCCTGAACCCTAACCACCGACCAAACACTATAATCTCAACGATAAAGGCTTATGCCGTATGTATCTCGAATACTGGGGTTTTCAGTGCATGCCGTTCGATAACGCGCCCGACCATCGCTTTTTCTTCGAGTCCGAGGCGCACAAGGAAGCCGTCACGCGCTTGCTGTTCGCCATCCAGACGAAAAAGGCCATTGCGCTGCTGACGGGCGATTATGGCAGCGGCAAAACCGTCGTCTGCGAAACTGTCATCAGCCAGTTGTCCCCGGAAAAATTCAAAGTCGCATTTATCACAAATCCCCGGATGGACGCGCTGGACTTGTCCCGCGAAATTGCCTATAAACTGGGCGAAGAAGTTGCCGCGCGTTCCATGTACGACACCCTGCATGTTTTAAACAACCTGCTGGAACGCCACGCCGCCACCGGCAAACACTGCGTCGTAATGATTGACGAAGCGCAATTAATCATAAACACCAGCGTGCTGGAAGACATCCGCCTTTTACTTAACCATCACCGCGCCGGGGGATTCCTGCTGACCCTGGTCCTGGTCGGGCAGACGGAATTCGGCGACATGCTGAAATCCATCCCGCAAATGGTGCAACGGATAGCCTTGAAATATCATATCAAAAGCCTTCAACCGACCGAGTTGCAGCCCTACATCCTGTCGCGCCTCAAATTGGCCGGGGGCCGCGCGGATATATTCGACCAATCCGCCTTCGATGAAATCGCGCGCTACAGCAAGTGCAACCCGCGCGAAATCAACTCCATGTGCGACATGGCGCTGCTGATCGGCTGCCTGACGGAAGCCCGCCGGATCACCGCCAAGGAAATTTTAGAAGCCATCAGCGAGCGCCAGTAAACCTGGCCGGCAATGGCCATCGGCAAGGGCGCACAGGACGGGACGAAATGACCGGAGAACCAGGCATGTACCAGGGCAAGCGTATTTTACTGATTGAAGACGATGAAATCGTCCAGAAACTCATCGCCAAATTATGCGCGCGCCACGGCATTCAAACCACGGTGGCGGACAGCCAGGCATCCATCACCCGGGCTCTGGCCGATGCGTCAAATTGCGACATGATTTTCGTGGACCTGATTTTGCCGGAAATCACGGGATGGGAGGCCTTGGAACTGATCAAAAACAACCCCGGCTGCCGGGGCCGGCCCGTAGTCGTGCTGACCGGCGCGGTCTTGTCCAGGCGCGAAAAAGACAACATCCTGAAGCAAGCTGCGGCAATCATGGAAAAAAAGTTTTTTACGTTGAAACTATTCGACGAAATCCTGCATAAATATCTCGCTTGATTCGCAAGGGGGGCGCCGGCAGACCGGCAAGATGCCGGCGGTATCCGGCTTGATCAGGATGGGCATGGCATGAAACTTTCTGAACTGATGAATAAAAAGGCTCGCGGCGCCGGACGCGCCCCATCCCGTGTCATTGGCGCCGGGGCGCCGGGCACAGCGGCGCCGGACGCGCTGACAGCGAAGGAGGACGCACACGCGGAAGAGCGCCGCCCGTCCCGCCAAGCGCCCACGCCGCCGGCCGACGCCAATCTGTCCGCACCACCCGCCAGGGACACGCCCGCCGACATCGCCGCCGTCATGCTGGATGACAGCCTATACGAATGCCGTCCGCCGGAAATGTACAAACTGGCCGCGCGCATGGGAATTGACATCACCACCAACAAGAATACCTCCCTGAAAAAGGCCGCGGCCTGTCTCGGAACTGTTTTCCGCGTCATCGGCAACGATTTAACGGACAAGAGCATGTTATGGTCCATGACCAAAAGCATTGCCGGCGACCTGGAAGATTTGATCGGGGAGGCTGGCAGCGTGGTGGCCGAATTGCCGCGGCCGCGTTTCGCCCCGGACCGCCTGATCTGGCACAGCCTGTATACATCCATCCTGACCATGGCCATGGCGCGCGACATGGAAAATTTGCCTTGTTCCATCCAGGAAATCGGCGCGGCAGCCCTGCTGCACGATATCGGCAAACTGGTTCTGCCGGAGTTTTTCAACAGCGTCAATCAGGAAAACAGCCCGGTTTACCAGGAACATGTCATCCGCGGAGTGGAATTGGCGCAGGAAATCGAGGCGCCGGACATTGTGACCACCATCATCGCCCAGCATCATGAACAGATTGACGGCAAGGGGTTCCCCAATCACATTACCGGCGCAGAAATGCTGTGGGCCAGCCAGGTGGTCGCCATCGCCAATATTTTCGAGAAGGCGGAAATAAGCCAACTGGTTTCTACCGGCGAAATCGCCTCGCCCATCCCGGTGGACATCCCCATGTTGTTGAAAAAATGCCACGGCGCCTTCGACGATGCACTTTTGCATAAAATGATCGGCATGATCGGATTTTATCCTGCCGGCTCGATCGTGGAATTAAGCGACCGATCCGTCTGCAAGGTGATCCGGCAAAACGCCGATTTTCCGCTCCGCCCGGTGGTTCAGGTCATCATGGATGGCGAAGGAAATCACCCGGCCCAGACGCAGATCATTGATTTGCGCCAGGCCGCAATGTTTTCCATCACCAAATCTATCAGCCTTTCCGTCGGAGAACCGTCCGCAGCGCCGTAATGGTTTGGGAAGTAGTTTTCTTTTATGTTCTTTGCGCTCTTTTGCGGTGAATTCTCCGGATGATCTACTGCGCGGCGAAACCGCCCAGAAACCGGCGGATATTGGCCTGCAGCGCCACGGCCAGGTCCACGGCCGGGACACCGCGCAACTCCGCCGCCGCCTGGAGCACCATGGCCAGATTAGCCGGCTCGTTCCATGCGCCCGCCGCATCGGCCGGCAGGATGTCGGGCGAGTCAGTCTCCAGCAGCAGGCGGTCCGCGGGCGTCGCCAGCAATGCCCGGCGGGCGCGCTGGTGATGCGGGAAAGAAATATTGCCGGCAAAGGAAATGTAAGCGCCGAGCGTCAGCAATTCCTCCTGCACTTCCAGGGAACCCGACCAGGCATGCACCATCAGGCCGGCTGGCGGCAAACCGTCCCGGCGCAGGATTTCCAGCAACCTACCCCAGGCCCGGCGGCAATGGATGGTCACCGGCCGCCGCAACCGCCGCGCCAAATCCAACTGGCTGAGAAATATGCGCTCCTGATCGGCGTCATTCCGACCCGGCGCCAGGCGGTCCAGCCCAATCTCCCCGATGCCGGCCGGCTGGGCCATCAAAACTTCTTCCAACTGGCGCAGCCAATCCGGCGAACGCCCGTTAACATGACAGGGATGCAGGCCGAAGGAAGGGAAGATCATGACGCCCGGACGCTGGGCCGCGGCGGCTTCCCGGCCGCGCGCCAGTTCCGCCACTGTCGGCCAATCGTCTTCCGTGCAGCCGCAGCAATTGACGCCCGCCACGCCGGCGGCGGCCGCCCGGCGCAATACCGCCGGCCAACCCGCCTGCAACCGCGCATCCTGCAAATGGCAATGGGCATCGAAAAGTTGCATGGCGCTCAGGCAAGAGAGCCAATTTCAAAAGTCCAACCCAAAAGGTCGGGATGGAACCCGACCCTCCAAAAACGGGACGATCTTGCATTTTGGAGGGACAACTTACACATCGTCCAAGACTTTTGAAACGGGCTAAAAAGTTTTCAATTCCTCAATCTGCCGCGCTGCCAGCGGCGTAAGCGTGTCCGGTTCGCCCGGCGTCAGCCGCCGGCCCTGGTTGTGCAATACCACTACCGCATTCCGATGCAGCCTTTCCCGCCCCAGCCGCATGACCGGCGTATCCCGGAAGATTTCTGCAAATTCCGACTCTGTCAACGCCAGGCAATCCTCCGGCCCGGGCAGCCCTTGCCGCGCGTCCAGAAACTCCGGCAGCAAGCCGGTGCGGTCGGCCGCGGACGGGTTCCGCGGGCAGACGGCGGTGCAGCAATCGCAGCCAAAGAGGCGTCCGCCCACAAAAACTGCCGCCGCGCGGGGAATGACGCCCCGGTGCTCCACCGTCCAATACGCGGCGCACCGGCGCGCGTCCACCAGGCCATCCACCCCGATGGCGCCATTGGGACAGGCCGACACGCACATCCGGCAATCGCCGCAATGCGCCGAAGGATTGCTCATATCCGCCGCCGGCGCTGCACGGGCAGCTTGGATATGCCCGGCCGCGGGACAATCCGTCAATACCGCGCCCAGGAAGTGGCAACAACCCCAGCGCGGATGAATCATGGCGCCCTGCCGGCCGCGCCAGCCCAGCCCGGCGCGCAAGGCCCATTCGCGTTCCGGCAGCGGCGCCGAATCCACGCAGACGCGGAACCGGGCAGAGCCGCCGGTTCGATCGCGGATAAATTCCCCCAACTGCCGCAACCGCGTTCGCATGACGCCATGGTAATCGGGCGGGCGGGCATAGCCGGCATAGTGATCCCCGGGTCTGCCCGGCAGATACCGCGCCGCAACCATTATCACCCACCGGACTCCCGGCAAAAGCCGATCGGGATGTTGCCGTAAAGCGGCATGGCGTGTCAGGTAACCCATCTCCGCCGCCCGGCCGGATGCCAGCCATTGTTCGAAAACGGATTGCGATTGGCTGGGCCCCGCCGGCGTGCAGCCGGCCGCCGCAAACCCCAACGCCAACGCCTTGTGGATGATGGCAGTTTCCATCTCAATTCAGGTCAATTCAGGTCGCATCTACGTCAATCAGGGTCACGTCTAAACTTGTAACATTGTCAGTACTTTACGGCGGGCCGCACTGATATCACGGTCAATACGCCAAAAACGCTTGAATCCGGCGGTCACGCCGGTAGGCTGGCGGGCATCCAGCCCAAGGCGCAGGCCCGGAGGGGATCACCTGAAGGTTGGCCAACGCGCTTTATTTGGCCGGATGGACGGTCATGCCCTTATCGGGCTTGCCGGAAATGACTTCACAATAGCTGATCTTTTCCTTGACGGAAGCAACCTTGATCTGGCCGGCCTGCTTCAATTCCGTGTCCAGCACCTCGCCGGTGTCATCGTCCACCAAGGTCTCCACCGCGCCGACATCAAACACCTGGCCGACTTCCACTCCCTCGCGCGTGCCGCGGTTAATAATGACCTTGTCGCCAGCCTTGATGACCGAGCCTTCCCATGGAATACCTTCAAGCTGCTTTTCCAGATATTCCACCGCCTGCACCACCGCATTCTCGCAGGCCTTGCCCACATTGTCTTTCTTAAAACCATCCGCATTGCCGCCAAAGGCCGATCCGCTATAACCAAAATTCAATCCGCGCCGGCCGGCCTGCCCGACCACCTTGGTGGAGGACTTGACCTGGCCGGTGGTGGAATCAATAATGTAAATGGTGATGTTGACTTCCGCTTTGTCCTTGGCGCCGCCGAGGGTAAAACCCTTGAAACTGATCCCGCCCCCGCCGCCGGTGGTGCTGTCCTGCACATGCGTCACCTCGCCCTTGACCAGCAACTGGGCGGGCGTCATCTGTCCGGTTTTAGGCGCCTTTTTGCCGCCGGCCACCCGGCCGGACGCCGCCAAATCCTGCTCTAACATGGCTTCGCCACGCATATCCTTCTCGCCCAGCACCACAAACTTGCCGGAGGCCTGTAAGGCATCCGTCAGAATCGAACCGAAGGCATCGCCTATTTCCCACCGCCCATGCCAGCCGGCCCGGTTTTCAAATTTGGCAACACTGATCGTGTAACGCAGATTCCCGCCGGCGCTGAAAGCCTGGGACGCGAACAACCCTACCGCCGCCAGCAATGCCATCCGCCCAGCCATCACGATGCGTGCATGCATAATGCCTCCCATGCCTATAAAACAACGATAACAATGGCCGCAATTCACGCCGGCCGCCTGTCTGACTATACTTCTATATGGCAAAATTGCTTTTAAAAGTCAACACGCAAACACGTCACGGCAGGCCCGGGTCAGGCAGGGGTCAGATGGAAGGTCGGGCAGGGTCAAGTCTAGAGCTATGATAGTCACGTCTAAACTTGTTATGCCATAATAAAGATTGCGGTTTGAATGGGGTATCGCTTATTATCCCCGGTTATACCGGATCAGTCTGGTAATTTTGGATAAATTTATCACGAGCAAGCAGGGTATGTTGCAAGACGATAAACATGCGCGGCGCTGGATCAACCTGGCCGGCACTCCGCGCGCGATGGGGCGTCAATTCGGCGAAACGGACCGGGAAGCCATCCGCGGATTTTACGATTTGCGGGAGGCGGCAGTGCTGGCCGCGGCATCCC
Source organism: Kiritimatiellia bacterium (assembly GCA_040775225.1). Classification (GTDB taxonomy): domain Bacteria; phylum Verrucomicrobiota; class Kiritimatiellia; order JAAZAB01; family JAAZAB01; genus JAXGPF01. Next base: position 8,156 of record JAXGSX010000153.1, read on the forward strand.
AGGCGCACCCCTCGCGGAACCGCGCCGAAGTGCTCGCCTTTTGCGAAAAATGCCTGGAGCCGACACGGAAGTTTGATGCCGCCGGATGGGAAGAAATGCAGGGAGTCTCCGAGACGACCGGCCTTTCCATGCCGCAATTGATTTTATTGAACGGGTTCACCGATGTCATTGACGCGGTGAAGGGCGCAGGCGGCGGCTGCACGGCCGTGGGCATCCCGCCGGACCTTTCGGCATCGGGGCATGCGCTGCTGGCCCAGACCTGGGACATGCGGAGCGGCACCGAACCTTTCACGCGGGTGGTGCACCGTCAACCCGACTCCGCTTCGGGACTGGCGGAGACC
>JAXGSX010000154.1:0-8334 GCA_040775225.1 Kiritimatiellia bacterium
ACACCCGTTCCACGGTCAAGGACATGAAGACCAATACCTGCTCGGCCTGCCATCCGTTTTATACCGGCACGTCCAAGCTGGTGGACACCGCCGGACGCGTGGAACAATTCCGCAAGAAATACAACATCAAGTAAGCCGGCGCGTTGGCGCCGCCCACTCCTTCATGCGCAGCGGCTGGATCGGTCCGTCCTATCACCGGATTGCGATCTGCGATCCGGGCTGTTCGGCAGCATTGCCTTGCAGACCGCGCTCAACCGAGTCGGTGTTTTTGGGCTTGGAACAGGTGCCCGATGGCCAATTTCAATATTGATCCGGGATTTCTGGCGGAAGTGCAGCGCCGTCTCGACGAGCATGAACAACGCATGGCCGATCCGGCGTCAGCGGCCAATCCGGCGCTGCTGCGCGACTTGATTAAAGCCCATGCCCGCCTGAAAAAAATCGCCGACAAGGCGGACGCCCTGCTGAAAATGCGCCAGGCGCGCGATGAGCACCTCGAATTGCTGAACGACAAGCATACCGAACCGGAATTGCAGGACATGGCCCGGGAAGAATTGCCGGAAATGGAAGCCCGGCTGCCGGAATTGGAACGCCAATTGCTGCTGGAATTGATTCCGCCCGATCCGACAGACAACCGCAATACCATCATGGAAATCCGCGCCGGCGCCGGCGGCCAGGAGGCGTCCCTGTTCGCCGGCGATCTGCTGCGCATGTACACGCGCTACGCCGAAAGCCAGGGATGGCGGGTGGAAGTGATGGATGCCAGCCCCTCAGAAACCGGCGGCTACAAGGAAGCGGTTTTCGCCCTGCAGGGGGAGAATGTTTACCGGGAGCTGCAATTCGAGGCCGGCACGCATCGCGTGCAGCGGGTGCCCGTAACGGAAGCCTGCGGCCGCATCCACACATCCACCGTTACGGTGGCGGTGCTGCCGGAAGCCGCGGAAGTGGACGAAATTGAAATCAAGACGGAAGACTTGAAAATTGACGTGTACCGCGCCTCGGGCGCCGGCGGCCAGCATGTCAACAAAACCGATTCCGCCGTACGCATCACGCATCTGCCTTCCGGCATTGTCGTTGCCAGCCAGGAGGAACGCTCCCAGCATAAAAACCGCGCCAAGGCCATGCGCGTTCTCCGGTCGCACCTGCTGGCCATCCAGCGCGCGCAAAACGTCCGGGAAATCGGCGACGAACGCCGTTCCCAGATCGGCACCGGCGAACGCAGCGAGCGCATCCGCACGTACAATTTCCCCCAGAATCGCGTCACGGACCACCGCATCAATTATACCGCGCATAACCTGGGGCGCGTGATGGAAGGCGAGTTGGCGGCCCTGTTGGAGGCTTTGCAGGAGCATCGGTTGGCGCGGCGGATGCAAGCCGGCGCGGATTTGAACCGGTTGCTGGACGCTTGACGCCAATGCCCATGCCCACTGTCAACGCGGCTGAATTCATCCAAACCGCCGCAGATGCCCTGCGGACGGTTCATCCGGAGGAATGCCGGCTGCTGGCGGAACTGCTGGTCAGCCGCGCCCTGCATTGCCCGCGCCTGGAATTGCCCCTGCATTACGCGGACGGCATCCCCCCGGAGACCTTGCCGGCATTGCGCGCCGACCTGGCCCGCCTGGCCAAGGGCCTGCCCTGGCAATACCTTGCCGGCACGGCCGGATTTATGGGCCGAGATTTCAAGTGCGACCGGCGCGCGCTCATCCCCCGGCCGGAAACCGAATTGTTTGTGGAATGGTTTTTAAATTCGCCGCTGGTGCGCAATACCCCCGCGCCGGCGGTGGCGGAAGTGGGCGCCGGCAGCGGCTGCATCATCATCACCATTGCGCTGGAACGCCCGGATGCCCGGTGCCGGGGGCTGGACATCAGCCCGGACGCCCTGGAACTGGCCCGGGAAAATGCCGCGCGCCTGGACGTCGCCGGCCGGGTAAGTTTTATGCAAAACGACTTACTGGCGGCCTGGCCGGACCGTTCGTTGGACATGCTCATCTCCAACCCGCCCTACGTGACGACGGCCGAATGGCAAAAACTGCCCATCCACATCCGCGAATTCGAACCGGCTTTGGCCTTGCTGGCGGGTGATGACGGCATGCAGCCCGCCGCCCGCCTTGTGCCGCAGGCGGCCCGGGCCTTGAAACCGGGCGGCGGCCTGTTCCTGGAATTCGCCCCGGCCCGCCTGCCGCAATTGCGGCAATGCCTGCAAGCGGCCGGCTTTGAGGCGATTGAAACGGGCAACGATTATACCGGCCGCCCCCATTTCATTTGCGGGCGGCGTCCGCGGAAAAATCATCAGGCATCCGGCGCCAGCACCGAGGCGCCGATGAACCGCACGGCGGGCGCCTCGGCCAGGCCGATATAATAAGCCAGCAGGATGTTGCCGTTCCGCAGTTGCGTCAGGCAGGGATAGCCGGCATCCTTGGAGCAGGCGTCGTCACGCACCACCAGTTCCGGCGCCGTGTTAAAGTCGTCGCCGCGCTCATTCAGCAAGCGCGCCCGCACCCCCATCGGCTCCCGGCGGTAGCCGCAGGCCAGCAGCAGGCGGCGGTCGCGCAGCCGCAGCAATGAAGCCGGGTACCCCCAGACTTCCGTCGTCCGCGGCCTGCTCCATGTGCGCCCGCCGTCATCGCTGTAACAAGACCGCAGCCAGCCGTCCTTGGTGCAGCGGATAAAACTCAGCAGCCGGCCGCCGGCGGTCAGGCCCAGGCAGGGCTCATCCATGCTGACATCCCCTTCCGCGATGCTGGCCAGAAATTCCCAGTGCCGCCCCTGGTCGGCGGATTGCAGCAGATAGGCCGTGGACAGGGGAACATCCGCGCGCCGCCTTCCATAACACGCCATGCGCAAAGTGCCGTCCGGCATTTCGAGCACCGGGGCGCGGCAAGCGCCGGCGGTTTGCCAGCCCGGTTCCCGTGGAATGCGCCGGAAGTCCTCCCAATGGCCGCCATGGTCATGGCTGCGGACGGTGGCCACGCCGCGGTTGGTCCAGAGGCAGCCTTGGGATTCATGCATGAGATCGCCGGACAACTGTGCCCTTTCCCGGAGCGGATGGGCATCCCAGCGGAAAAAATTCGCCAGCAGCGTGCCATCGGAGAGGGCTGACAACTGCGGATCCTGCTGACCGAGTTCATCCTCGTCGCAGATCAACTCCGGCGCCGCCGTCCAGGTCTGGCCTTCATCCCGACTGCGCACAAATACCGCGCGCGAACGCGAATGCAGGTGACCTTCCACCGGCATGGGCGCGCGGCGGAATCCGCAAAGAATGGTGCCATCAGCCGCGCGGGCCAGCGCCGGGAAGGTGCTGTAAAAGTTTGCGTCGCGGTAAACGATCAGGTCTTGGATTTTTTTCATATCAGATCGACTCCAGCACCAGTAAATATCGGCCGGGCTGATCGAGGCTTGTCCGGACTTCGCGCGGTCCGCCGGCGGTGAATTTACGCTCCAGTTGCGCCTGGTATTCCTTGCGGGGATCAGTCCGCCAAACCTCGCGGCGGTTGACCAGCAGCCGTTCCCGGCCCCAGGACAGCAGCGGCAGGACGACCTCCGCCGTCAGGCCGGCCGGCAGCCGGATTTCCATTTCCCAGCGCGCATCGGATTTTTCCCATGCAATTTCCACTTCGCCCAGGGGGGTGGGCATCCGTCCTTGCGCCCAGGTCAGGCCCAGGGCATGCGGTCGAACCCGCGCCTGGCGCCAGCCGGCTGCCAGCGGTTGAAGGCCCAAAATATACTCCAATGCCAGGAAAGCGGGGCCGGCGCCGAACGGATGGCACAAGGAAGACGACGTGGCGCGGAATTGCAGGCCGCCGCGGTAGCCGGTATGCCAGAATTCCGGCAGGGTTGCGTGGCCCTCCCGGACCATAGCCCCCCAGTAATCATCGAGCAATTTCCTGGCATGCAAATCCAGATCGTACCGCAAATAACTTTCCAGCAGCAAGGTGGCGTCAAAGGGCGTTTGCGACGGCATGAGGTCGGCCGCCGTGCGCAATGCTTCAGCCCAGGCGCCGGCCTGTTCCGGCAAAAGCGCTCCGGCCAGCGCCGCCCAGGCGTTGGCCGTCGGTGAAAACTGTGTCAGACGCTGCCCCGCCGTTTCGCCATCGCTGAATAAATGGCGTTGATTGTCCCAGAACGCCGTCCGCATGGCCAAAACAGCACGATGGGCCTGGGCGGACCAATCCAAGGCCTGATCCGCGGCGCCGGCGGCGCGGGCCAATTCCGCGGCCGCGCGCAATGCGATGACATACTCGCCATTGAAAGCGCAGGTGACGCCGGACTTCAACATCGGGTTCCACCCGCCAAAACATTTCAATTCCGGGAGTCCGGGCCGCTGGTTATCCAGCAAGCCGCGGGCGTCGGCATACTGCTGGAAATGCGCCATGATTTTTTGCAAACGCGGCCAAGCCCAGGCCAGCAGATCGCGGTCGGGATTGAACCGGCAGACATCCGCCAGGGTGATGGCAAGCGTCAAGGTCATTTCCGACCAGTTCAAGGTCGGGCCATCCAGCAGGTAGCCCAGCCCGGACGGCCCCGGCACCGGAACAATCCCGGCCTCGTTCATGCCGCGCAAAGCCTGGCGCATGGCCTTGACGGTCGGTCGGATATCGCCAAAGCATGCCGCCAAGGCGCGATTATGCACGGTGATATCCGCCAGCCAGAGCGCCTGCTCGCGGTTCAGGCAATCCACCGGATGATCCTTGATCCCGGCCCAGGCCGTTTCCCGGCAGACGCGCCAGATTTTGGTCAGGTTGTCGTCCGCGCAGCGGAATGCCCCGCGCGTTTCAAACGGATAAACCATTTCCATGAACTCCGCGCGCTGTACGCTCACCGGCGCGGTCAACTCGCGGAAATGCAAACCCAGGCGCTGCCCGCCACGCCAATCCAGGGGCATATAATCCACCGGCCCGGTCGGCGCCAGCAGCAGCCGGTCGGTTAACAGCCAGGTGTCGCCTTCGCCGCAATACAAGTCCAGCGTGCCCCGGCCTTCCGCCGCCAGCTTCAGCACGGGAAATCCGCCCATGGGGCGGCCGTAGTCGAGGGTGATCCAGGCTCCTTCCGGCGTCGGATTGACCCGCATGGGGACGGCTTCCGGCCGGCCGCGCAATTCCCGCCAGCCGGCGATGGCGTCCGGATGCGGTTGAGTAATGCCGACATTGCAGGGCGCATGCAACTCCGGTTGCAGGGGCGGGATTTCCGGCGGCAGGGGTTCTGGCCAAGGGCCGGCCGGCGCCGCCGCCGGCCAGCCGCTATCGTCATAATCGCCTGCCAGCGCCGCCTGCAAGTCCTGGTAGCCGGCACAATCGAATTCGTGGCGTCCGGCGCGAAACCGGTTGATGGAGATCGCGCAAGGCCGCCAGCCGGGCGCCGCGCGCACCCGCCAATGGTCATCCGTGGCGGCCAGCACCCGCCCCCCCGACTCCACCTGGGCCAGGAAACCGGGCGCGCCGGCGTACAAGCACCATGAGCGGATGCCGGGCTGCGGTTGGAAATGATGCGCCAGACCGCACAAGACATTTTTGCCGCCCCGCAAAAGCGCGGCAATGTCATAGACATCGTAATACGGCCAACGCGGATCGGCGCGGTCCGGCCCGCGGCCCACAAGCGCGCCATTCAAATAAACCCGGTAAATGTGACTGGCGGCAATCAGCAGCCGCGCCGGTCCGGCCGGCTGCCAGTCGAACACTTTGCGGAACTGCATGGTGGTCTGGGCCTGGGTTGGGGCATCGGGCAGCCAGATCCAACGCGCTTGCCAGGAAACAGCTTCTTTTGGATAAGTCGAAGGCATATAAGTCCATTTCGTGTGAGTTAAGTTTTGAAATTTGCTTTTTGTAACAAAGCAAACTCTTTTAATCAAACAGAATCATTGGCGCATATTTCGCCTTGTCATTGCCCTGGTGGTGCGATAGATTAAATGGCACGCCGGCATCCGGCAATCAAGGAGCGATAGGAAATGCGCAAGCAAGTATTGCGGTTGGGTGTGAATATCGATCATGTGGCAACTTTGCGGCAGGCGCGCGGAGTAAACTATCCCAGCCCGTTGGCCGCCGCCCGGCTTTGCGAAAAAGCCGGCGCCCAGGGCATCACCATTCATTTGCGGGAAGACCGCCGGCATATTCAGGATGCCGACTTATTCGAGTTGCGCCGCTGGATCAAAGTGCCGTTGAACCTGGAGATGGCCAACTGCCCGGGAATCTTGGAAATCGCTTTGAAAGCCCAGCCGGACGAAGTCTGTTTGGTGCCGGAGAAACGCCGGGAATTGACGACCGAAGGCGGGCTGGATGTGGCCGGGCAAATTGCATCCATCCGGGCCGCTACCACCCGGCTGATGGCGGCCGGCATTCGCGTGAGCATGTTTATTGCGCCCGTTCCCCGTCAAATCCGGGCGGCGGTCGCCGTGGGCGCCCCCGTGGTGGAACTGCACACCGGCGCGTATTGCGATGCCCGCGGCCGGCGGCGCGCGGCGGAATTGAATAAACTGATCCAAGGCGCGATTTTGGCGCATCGTTTGGGATTGCAGGTCAATGCCGGGCATGGCATCAACCTGGATAACCTGGACGGCATCATGCGGGTGCCGCATCTGGACACCCTGAATATCGGCCACAGCATCGTGGCGCGGGCCGTCTTAATCGGCATGCAGGCCGCGGTGCGAGAAATGCGCCGGGCCATGCGCCGGTATCACCCCGACGGATCCGGCGATTAGGCGCGGGCCTTGGGGGGGCAAAAGGCACAGAGGGGCAAAGGGGCAAAGGCACAAAGGGGCAGAGGCACGGACTACAAATACCGAACACTGAATACCGCGCTCCGCCACCCGACACGCGCCACCCGTATCCCTCCCACTCTCACGCACTCACAACCTCACACTTCTTTGCGTTTTGCCGGTCAAACCGGATTTTTGCTTGACTATAACATCTATCATGTTATAGTTTGAGCAAATGAAGAAGCAACCGCTACAGCCAGGCCCGTCCGCCGCGCCGGCGCCGTCCATGCGGGTTTTGGCGCAGGCCTGCGGCGTCAGTTCCATGACTGTCAGCCGCGCTTTGCGCGCCACCGACCCGACCGCCACGGCCACCCAGCGCCGCGTCCGGGATATGGCGGTCAAGATGGGATACCGTTTCAACGCGCGGATGGGGCGGCCGCGCCGCACCCAGCCCGGCGCCGGGCGGACCGGCCCGGCGTGCGAAATCATTGTCGGCACCGCCATCGGCGGCGGCAACCTGTACCATACCCAGCTCTTTGGGGAAATCGAACTGACTCTGCGCCGGCACGGCTACGATTGCATGATCCGCATGTGCGACGCTGACTACGACAATTTCATTTTGTTATGCGAGGCGCTGCGCCGCACCCGGCCCCAGATTCTGATGCTCATCGGTTGGTTTCATCCCGCGCGCATGCAGAGCCTGGTCAGCCTCGCCCCCCACCCCATCCTGGTGGACCGGCACGCCGATGCCGCCGCCGAACAACAATGCGAATCCATCAGTTTTGACAACGCGGCCGCGGCGCGGCTGGCCGTCAACCACTTGCTGGCCCGGGGCCGCAACCGGATTTTGCTGATCAAGGGCCCCTGCGAACATTATTTTTCGATTGACATCGAGCGCGGCTACCGGGACGTCATGGAATCCGGCGGCGGCCGGGTGGATCCGGCGCTGATCCGTACGGCGGACTTTACCGCCGGCGGCGCCCGCCGTGAAATCATGGCGGCTTTAGCGCAAGGGGTTCAATTTGACGCCGTCTTCACGAACGATGAAATGGCCCTGGGCGTTCTGCGGGCTCTGCATGACGCCCGGATCGCCGTGCCGGGCAAGGTTGCGGTGGCCGGATGCGACGGGCTGCCGATCGGCGCCCAAGCTATCCCGTCCCTGACCACGGTCGCGTTGGATTACCGGCAGCTTGGCCGTCTGGCGGCGGAACACGTGCTGGAACGGCAGCGCCATCCGCAATTGCCGATGTGCCGCATCCAACTGCTGCCAAAACTAGCGGTGCGTGAAAGTTCGGGCGCCGGCCCGTCCCGCGAGCAGCGCTGCCCCAATCTGTAAGCATCAAACAACCAAGGAGGACATCATGGCATATCTGACGGACACGGAACGGGATCGCAGGCTGGACGCGGTGCGCGCCTTGCTCAACCAACACGCGCTGGACTTCGCGCTGATTTACTACGATGAATTCAACATCGGCAATGGCTGGTACCTGACCGGCTGGTGCCCGCAATTCGAAAGCGGCGCGGTGCTGGTGCCCCGCGCCGGCGCGCCCCTGATCCTGGGCGGCCCGGAAAGCGACCCCTTCGCCAAGCTGGATAGCGCGATCAAGGACACCCGGACCTTCCCCGTGTTCATGGTGCCGGACGAGGAC
>JAXGSX010000155.1:0-8333 GCA_040775225.1 Kiritimatiellia bacterium
GCCCCCGACTCCGCCGATGCATGTCGGCAGGCCCCATTCGCTGGTGCACATCAGCCAGACGTCTTGCGGCAGCAGGTCCACTGCCGCATGCGCCCATTGATCGCTCCACGCCCAATCCCAGGCGATGACCGGCGCTTCGGGCTTGACGCTGTGGGCGCCTTCCGCAATCAAACGGTTGACATCCGCGACAGCTTCCGCCGGCGTTCGGCCGGCGCAGCGCGGACAGCGGGTGTAAGGCGGCTCGGCGGCGGCATCCTTTGAAAAACAATTCGTCAGGTTTTCCGACATGGTGATCGTAAAAACTCCGCCCAGCAGCGGCGCCTCCCGGAAGAGCCACGCCGCGCCGTCACGCAGCAAATATTTGACTTCCGGCAACGCGGTGCAAAGCGCCGCATTTTCACCGTGTTCGATGCCCTTTAATTCGGGATGGCCGCGGAAGAAAGACAGCGGCATGCAGCGGGGCTCGTTCAAATAAACGATCACCGACATGCCGAACCGCGCCGCGCGCTCGGTCAGCCGCCGCAGCCCATTCAACCGCTCCGCATGGCCTTCGGAATAATCGCCAAACGGCGGCCAGGGATACATTTTGTATAGGATCAGCGGCAGCCAGACGGCATTCAAACCCAGTTCCGCCAGCCGCGCCAGAAGACCGTCGGGATAAGGATTCAGTCCGGTATCGCGCAGCGCATCGCCGTAAACCGCGCTGTATGAATAAAGGAAGCGCAGATCGAAATTGCGCAAACCGGCCCGGGGCCTCTCCGGCGTCCGGAGCGGCGGGACGGATTCAAAATCATCGAGAAAATCGAACGGACGCGCCGGGTCCGGCGCGCTGATATTCGGGAACAGGCGGCGCATTGTGTCGCGGATGCGGCGGGTGCGCTCGATTTCATTGGCGGTCAGGGGGCGGTAGCGCGCGGGTTCGACGCGCGGCTTGAGCGCGCCCAGTTTGTGCCACAAAAAATCCTCTTCCTTCAGCACATCCGCCAGCCGCGCGGCGGACCAACCCAGCAATTCCAGCAACTGCGCGTACGGCAGCAAATGCCAGTTGGCCCGGATAATGGTCACGTATCCGCGTTCCCGCCAGCGCGGACTGACCTGCGGCGGTGTCCGCAGCCCCATCCCTGCGGCCAAGTCCAGGATTGTTGGCTCAGCCGCGCCAAGCACACGGCCCAGGACATCCGGCGGAATCATTTCCCAATTCCGCCAGATTACCGCCTGGAAATGCGTGGGGAAGTGCGGAAATTTGAGCGCCTCGGGATGCGCGCCTACCGGCAATCCGGCAATATCCATATCTGTCGGCGCCATCAGTTGCATAGCCATACCCTTCCCTTACTTTCGCGTCATTCTTGATGGAACCGCCAGTAAAGTCAAGTCCATTGCAATAATTTTTTGTTTGACTTGTACGTACTTCTTGTTTATATTTAATCATCGCCTGAACGCGGAAAAATAATTCGCAGTTGAGAGCCGCTTTAAAAATCCGGCTTAGAGCAACAGTATTAGGAGACCGCAGCCAGACACCGAATCTGGCCTTCTGAACTCCTGACTGTAGCAGCCCCAAGGTGTGGCGCAGCTTGTCTATGACTGGATATGGATATACGTACATCCGGGCTATATACGATGCCGGATTGCTACGTAACCGGGGCAGGAGCAAGGGAAATAAAATGAAAAAAATCACGCGGCATGCCATGGTGGAACGTAAGATCGTCAAAGACATCAACTCCGGTATTTTGGCGCCCGGCCAGAAACTTCCCAGCGAGCTGGAGTTGGCGGCGAACCTGAAAGTCAGCCGCGCCACGGTGAGATTGGCGTTGGAGAACTTGAGCCGCCGGGCGGAGGTGGAAAAAATCCACGGGCGTGGAACATACGTCAAGTCGGCGGCGGCCCGGGCCGGCTATGTCACGGTCATGGCAGCGGGGCACGGCGCGCGCCATGCGCTTTTCGTCGCGGCCCTGATTGCGCAATGTGAAAAACGCGCCCGGGAAATGGGGCTGAAAACCTCCATTACTTATATCGAAAACAACGAAGTAGCGCTGGCGGTCGCCGGTGAAATCGGCGCCGATCCCGCAGTTGCGGGCGGCATCCTGGTCGGGCATCTGGCGCGGGAACAAGCCGCGACGCTGGCAGCCGCGGCGGGCGGAAAACTGGTCATGATCGGCGATTTTGACGAGGAGTTCCGCGCCGCACCCGTCATGGATCAGATCATCGGCGCGCATTACCAATGCATCCGCGAAGCCGCGCGCTACCTGGTGCAAAACGGCGTCCGGCGCCCGGCGCTGTTTCAGGAGGAAACGCCTTGCGTCTGGACGATCGAGGCAATCAGCGCATTTCGTTCCGTCTTCGATATGGCCGGCATGGACGTATCCCGGCAGGAGATCATTGCCATGCCGAACGAATTCCCCGCCGGCGCCGACGCCCCCAACAGCAAGGAGGAACCCGCAGAGTGCGCGCGGCGCGCGATCCGTGATAAATTCCATGCATGGAAGCTGCGCAACGACTGGCCAGACGGCATCGTCATCAACCGCAACGCTTTATCGTTCGTCATAGCCTGCATGGAAGAGGATGCGGCCGCCGCGAAACACCTGGCGCAGTGCCGTTTCGCCGTCCGCGTTTTTGACGACCATTTGCGGATGGTGCCTCCGCACGGACATAAACTCGACATCCGCTGGGTTGTATATTCCGTGAAAGAACTGGTTGACCTGGCCTTTTCGCGGCTGCAGGACCGCGGAAAGCGGGGCAGCCCCATGCGATTATACGCGCAGAAGTGTTTTTTGCTGCAATAACCGCAGCCGACAATGATTCGTCGGATGGAGGGAAAGGAAAAATCCATGCAAAACAAGGTGATTGATCGTCTCTGGCTTTGGTGTCATACGGCAGGTTGTTACAACAAGATAAAGTATTTTCAGAATGCGGGCGGATCGCACCTGACGCCGATAGCCGCTTGCCGCGACCTGGGGCTTGGCAATGCGCTGATGGTTCGCTATCATAACCGGCCCAATCCCGCAGAATTTCGCGACTACGCCCAATCGCTCTCTCCCCTGCAAAATGTTATATGGTCACTGGTCGGGGACAAGGGTTCAAGCGCGAATGACCGCGAATCCGATCTCCAGCATGTGCTTGCGCTCGCCCGCGATTTTCAGAACATCCGGGGCGGCATCCTGGATGATTTCTTTTCCACCAGCCGGCCCAGTTGCCTGGCCCGGATGCCCTTGGACCGTTTAAAAGCGGAAAAGGAGGCGCTTGCCTCTCACGGACTGAAGCTCTGGAGCGTGGTTTATGACATGCAATATCCATTTGACGCCATCCGGGGCTACCTGGAGATAATGGATGTCATCACTTACTGGAGTTGGGGCAGCGGTAAAATCGCAGAACTTGAGCGCAACATTGAAAAGATCGAGGCTGCCGCCCCCGGGAAAGACATCTGCCTTGGTTGTTACCTGTGGAATTTCGGCGGTGGCGAAAACTCCCCCTTGATGCCCATCGCCAGTCTTGAGTATCAATGCCGTAAGGGACTGGAATGGCTGGAAAGCGGCAGAATCAAGGGCATTATATTTCTCGGCAACGGCGTTTGCGGCGTGGGACTGGAAAGCCAGGACTGGCTCCGGAATTGGATAAAAAAGGTTGGAGAACGCCCCCTGCCCTGAACGCGCGCCTTGCATACGCTAAGCAATCGCGCCGGTATCCAACCAATACCAGCATCAACGCGCTGAGGCATCCGGAGTTCACCGATATTCAAACCCGTCGGGCAATTCCGTGGGGCGGGGATACCAAGGCACCCGCGCCAGAAACAATTTCAACGCTTCATGCATGTTGCCGGCAGTAATGTCTTCAGGCAGAGCGCGTCGGAACCCCTTGGTTTGATCCAAATTGCCGGCCACGCTTTCGAGAAGGTTCAACTTGAGCGGACCCGGCACAACCACGGGCTTTATTTCCCGCCGGCGTTTCAATCCGTCCCGGACGCCGGCGGCGATCATGGCCCGGGCCGCCGGCGGCATGCGCGATTGCGCCTGGTATGGACCAAGCGCCTGTTTAACCGCGGCGGTTGCTATTCCCGGGACGAGACTGCTCATCTCCCCGGCCACCCTGTCATCGCCGCTGATGAACACCGCCGGCACGCCGAACGATCCGGCCACCGCCGCGGCCATTCCCGATTCGCCCAGGCAAATGGCGCCATCGTTAACCAGCCACCTGGTATGGCCCAAAACCGCGTTGGGTGTCCCGCCCATGGCGTGCATGCCAACCAGAACCAATGCATCAAACGTGCTGTCGAGCGAGGGCAGCCAGCACCCATTGGTATTTCGTCCATGCACCATTTCGCAACGCGCATCCAATTCCTCGAACAAAATATTGTAACAAGAACCATGATTGTCGTTAATCACCACCTGCGACGCGCCCGCATCAAACGCCGCGCGCGCCGCCGCATCCACCTCGCCGGTCAGCAGGCGGCGCATCCGCCGGCGGTGTTCCTGGTTTTCCGCGCCCGGCTGTCTGTTTTCGAAAAACACCACGCCCGCCACTCCTTCCAGGTCCGTTTGAATGTAGACTTTCATATCCTTTGCGCGCATAGTTAAGATTTCCCGAGGCAGAGCGGGTCAAACTGTTCCGTTTCGACTTGATATCTCATTGCATGGGACAAGCATTTTTGCACAGCAAAAATATAATCTAATCGGGATCGGGATTGATTCCGACAGCGATCCCGATTTCGATTTGGATTGCGGGCAAAGCCCACCTTAGCAAGCATGATATTATCTTGCGTGACACCAATGCTTCAAACCGGCTCAGGCGGGCCGGCGGCGCAGCAGTGTGAACCCGAGCGCTTCGGAAATGACAAAGGGGATCCAGACGATCAAGTGCGGGTAAAATTGGGGCTGGCTGACCAGCGAATCGGCGAGGATGATGAAGAAGTAAAAAATAAACACCAAAACCAGTGACAGCGCCATGCCGATGGACGATTCGCGGCGATGAATCCGGATGCCCAGCGCGGCGCCCAGCAACACGAACGCGAAACAGGAAAACGACAATGCCAGCCGGGTGCTGGCCTCCACCATCAGGGAAGTGCGGTAGGTCTGGAAGTCGTCATCGTCCAGGTTGGAGAGATAATGCCGCGCCAGTAAACCGGAAAAGAGCTGTTCCAGCAGCATGCGGTTCAAGCGCATCAAATCCGCGCCGCGGGGCGCGCGCGCCAGCAATTCCCGGGCGCGGCCATCCAGCTCCACGCCCTTGAACAAGACTGGCGAGTAAAGCGAAGGCCCTTCCAGCAGGCGGTTGAATTCCGCCGTCAACACCGGCAGGAGGGCCGCCCAATCCTGATCGCCGCCGGCGATTTCCAGGCGCCGCAGCGTTGTCGGCGACAGCGCCCGCGCCGCGGCAGTTCTGAACGGCGGACGGCTGAGTTGGCGCGCCAGCGCCGGCAAATCCTTGAAATCCTCCGGGCGGAACCGCAAATCGCCGTCCAGGGAATCGAATACCTCGCGCATGGACAAATCGGCGCGCTTTTTGTGGACCACGCCTTTGCTCATCAGTTCGGCGACATCGAATTCCACCGGGTATTCATCGGCGCTGACGCGCCGCACCAGGCTCAGGTTGCCCGGTTCACGGTCGTCCGCCTGTTCAATCCGCACCTGGCGCAGGTTGACCAGCACGCGCCCGGTTTGGTTGGAAGGAGTAATGATTTCGCCGGCGGCGGCGCGGACGGTCTGGCGGGCGCCCTGGTCGCCGAATTCATACAGTACGACATCGTAAATTTTGCGGCCGTCTTTCCGGCCGATGTAAATGGTGTACCCCGGGAAGTCGCGGATAAACCGGCCTTCATCCAGGAAATTCAACGGCGTTTCCACGCCCAGCTTGTTTTTCATCAGCCGGCGGGCATAGTGGCTGGCCGGCGCCAGTTCGCAGTTGATGTAAACGCACACAATGCAAAGCAAGGCGGAAATGACGATCGGCGGCTGGATCACCTGCCAGACACTGACCCCGCAGGACTGCATGGCCAGAATCTCCCGGTCGCTGGCCATCCGGCTGAAATTCAGAAATGCCGCCGCCAGCACGCTCATGGGGATGGCGAAAATCAGGGAAAACGGCATGCCGTAGGAAAAAACCTGCAGAATCAGACGGCCGGAGATGCCCCTGGAAAACAAGTCAATCAAACGGAAAACGTTCACCAGGGCCATCACGAAAAGAAAGACCAGCAGGGTGACCGTAAAACTTACCAGGAAATCGCGGGTAATATAACGATAAAGGATGCGCATCAATACCGGTAATGATCTGGCTTATAGGGGCCGGCCACCGGCACGCCCAGGTAATCCGCCTGGCGCCGCGACAGTCGGTCCAGTTTCACCCCCAACTTGTCCAGGTGCAAGGCCGCCACTTTTTCATCAAGATGTTTCGGCAGCACATGCACCCCCGCCGGGTAAGCCGCATGGCGCGTGTAAAGCTCCAACTGCGCCAGCACCTGGTTGGTAAAACTGTTGGACATGACGAAACTGGGATGGCCCGTAGCGCAGCCGAGGTTCACCAGGCGCCCTTCGGCCAGCAAAACGATGCTCTTGCCGCCCGGGAAAGTGATGCGGTCCACCTGGGGCTTGATGTTTTCCCAGTGGTAGCGGCGCAGTTTTTCCACCTCGATTTCGGCGTCGAAGTGGCCGATATTGCAGACGATCGCCATGTGTTTCATCCGGCGCATGTGTTTTTCCGTAATGACGTTGCAGCAGCCGGTGGCGGTGACAAAAACGTCGCCAATGGCGCAGGCATCGTCCATGCGCATGATCTCGTAGCCTTCCATGGATGCCTGCAAGGCGCAGATCGGGTCAATTTCCGTGACGATCACCCGCGCGCCCTGGCCGCGCAGCGACTGGCAACTGCCCTTGCCGACATCGCCGTATCCGGCCACGACGGCCACCTTGCCGGCCAGCATGACGTCCGTCGCGCGCATGATGCCGTCCACCAGGGAATGGCGGCAGCCGTACAGGTTGTCGAACTTGGACTTGGTGACGGAATCGTTGACGTTAAAAGCCGGAAACAGGAGTTGTCCTTTTTGATGCATGCGGTAAAGCCGGTGGACGCCGGTGGTGGTTTCCTCGGAAACGCCCAGCACCGCCGGCTGCAGACGATGGAAACGCCGCGGGTCGCGTTTGAGGGACAGCCGGAGTTGGGCCAGCAGGGCGGCTTCATCGGCGCTGCCGGGCCGGCGTTGCAGCAAGGCCGGCGATTCCTCGGCCTGGTAGCCCAGGTGAAAGAACAGCGTGACATCGCCGCCGTCATCCAGCAGCATGGTCGGCCCGCGGCCGCCGCCCCAGTCCAGGGTGCGGTCAATAAAATCCCAGTATTCCTTCAGGGTTTCGCCCTTGTAGGCGAAGACCGGGACGCCGGCGCGCGCAATGGCGGCGGCGGCATGGTCCTGCGTGGAAAACACGTTGCAACTGGCCCAGCGCACACGGGCGCCCAGGGCTTGCATTGTCTCGATCAGCACCGCCGTCTGGATTGTCATGTGCAGCGAGCCGGTGACGCGGGCGCCCTGCAAAGGCCGGGATCGCCCGAATTCGCGGCGCAAAGCCATCAAACCCGGCATTTCCTCTTCCGCGCAGGCGATTTCACGCCGCCCCCACTTTGCCAGGCCAAGATCCGCCACCGCATACCGCGCTGTATTCTTTTTCATGGCTTTAAACCGCGTCTTTCAATGCGTCCGCCTTGTCCGTCTTTTCCCAGGTGAAAACATCCAGGTCGCGTTTGCGCCCGAAATGGCCGTATGCGGCGGTATGCTTATAAATCGGCCGCAACAGTTTCAAGTTGGCGATGATTTCCGCCGGTTTCAAGGGGAATACCTTGCGCACCGCCCGGGCCAACCGGCCCTCATCAACCTTGGCCGTGCCGAACGTCTCGACCAGCAGCGATACCGGCTCCGGATAACCGATAGCGTAGGCCACCTGCACTTCGCAACGCCGCGCCAGCCCGGCCGCCACCACGTTCTTGGCGATATGGCGCGCCTGGTAGGCGGCGCTGCGGTCCACCTTGGACGGGTCCTTGCCCGAGAAAGCCCCGCCGCCATGCCGCCCCATCCCGCCGTAAGTGTCGGCGATGATCTTGCGGCCGGTCAACCCCGTGTCGCCATGCGGTCCGCCCACGACAAACCGGCCGGTGGGATTGATTAAAAACTTGGTTTTGGCCGACAGCAGACGGGATGGCAATTCCCGGCGGATGACGCCGTCAATCATCGCCTCCTTGATCTGGCGATGGGTAGCGCGGGCATCGTGCTGGGTGGAAATCACCACGGCGTCAATCTGCGCCGGGCGCCCGTTTGCGTAAGCCACGGTCACCTGCGACTTGCCGTCCGGCCGCAGGAA
>JAXGSX010000156.1:0-8245 GCA_040775225.1 Kiritimatiellia bacterium
CAGCAGCAGGAACACGCAGTCAATCATCGGTCCCATCTGCAATTCGGCTTCTTCGTCTTTTTCTTCCTTGAAACGCATAATCCCGCCCCGCCTTTACATGTCCACCGGCACTTCGCGGTCCAGCGTCGAAAACATCATGTTGGGGATGTTGGCCTGCGCCACCGCCGCCATGACCTGCTGGGTGAATTCATACGGCACGCGCCAATCGGCGCGGATCACCACCCGGAAATTCTTGCTGGCGTTCTGCAGCGAACTGGCCTTGATCAACGGCACCAGGTCGCGCGCGTCCCAGAGCGCGTGCGGACCGGCCTTGAAAACCGCCTGCTGCTGGTTTTCGTCCCACTCGATATCCACGATGAACCGGCCGGACTCGTCCTTTTCCAGGATGCCGGCCTTCGCCCGGGGCAGCACAACTTCCTTGCTGATGCGCTCGGCGTCCAGCGTGCTGACGCTCACGAAATACATCAGCAGCAGGAAGGTGCAGTCAATCATCGGCCCCATGGCGATGGAGCAAGGCGGATCGTCTTCCGCCGACCACTTGGCTTCTTTTTTGGACATGAACTTCCTCCCCCGCGACCTATTCCCAGTCCATTTCCGTCTTGCAGAACGGGCAGGCTTTCACACCAACCTTGATTTCCTTCTTACAATTGGGGCAGGGCACTTTATCCCCCGCCGGCGCCGCCGGCGCCGCGCCCGCCGCCGGTGCGTCGGTCACAATCGCCAGGTCCTCCGGCAGGCTTTGGAAATCCACCGACTCCAGCACTTCGATAAAGGCGTCCTGGACGGAAGTCATGATTTTTTTCAAGCGCGCCAGCATGATGAAATACGCCATCATGCAGGGGATGGCGATGACCAGGCCGCCATAGGTGGTGATCAAGGCCTCGCCGATATCGCCGGCCAGCTTGGTGGGATCGCCCACGGCGCCGCCGAAGGCCATCGCGTTAAACGCGCCGATCATACCGGAAATCGTGCCGAACAAGCCCATCATCGGCGCCACGCCGGCATTCAACGACAGATAAGAAAGCTTGATCTTGAAATCGGCGCTGATATTGGCGGCGGCCTCAATGGCCGTCTCCTCCACCGCCTCCCGGCCTTTGGGCAGCTTGGCCAGCGCCGCCGCCAGCATGCGTCCCAGCGGGCTGGGGCTGTCGGCGGCCGCTTTCCAGGCCTTCTGATAGTCGCCGACGGACAGGGCTTCCCGCACCTGCTGCAGGACGCTGTCCGGACAAAAAACCTTCTTGCGCATGCGCACCAGCACTTCAATCAAAACGGCCAGAGCCCAGATGGCCAGGAGCGAGAGCGGAATCATGGTGATGCCGCCCTGCTTGAAATAATCCATGAAAGTGGTCGGCCGCCCATCCGCCACTTCCTGCGCCCAGGCCGCCCAGGGGGCTGCCAGGCCGGCCAGCACCAGCAATCCCAACATCGTCCAAAGCCGAGTATAACGCTTCTGCATGTCAGTATCTCCTTGCTTATTAATGGTAAATCACGGCTGCGCCGCGGCCGGTTTTTCTGCGGCGGCCTGTTCCCGGGCCCTGGCCCCGGCCGCCAGGCGCACAGGTTCCGCCTGTTTGGCGAGGTCATGGTCGGGATAATTGTCGTTCAATTCATTCAACATGCGCTCCGCCTTGTCGAATTGATCGAGCGCATTGAAAACCAACCCGGCGTGGTAGAGCGCCGCAGGGTATAATTTCTGGTCCGGATACAGGGCAATCACCCGCAGATAGGCCTCCAGCGCTTCCGGCAACTGCTGCTGGGCTTCCAGCGCCCGGCCGATGTTGAGATAAGCGGCGGCGGCATAAGGAATCTGCTCCGCCGGCGGCTTCAACTGCGCGTCGAAAGGCGCGGCCAATTCCCGCAAATCCGCCAGGGCTTTTTCGTAATTTTTGTTCAGCAGTTCGATTTCCGCCAATCCCAGGCGGGCGTCCACCGCCAGGCCGGATTCCGGATACGACTTCAGAAAAGCCTCGAAAGCCTTGGCGGCGGCGGGCAATTCACTGTCATGGAGGCAAGCCCGGCCGAAGTACAGCAAGCCCTTTTCGGCCCAATCCACATCCAGACCCTGGTACTGGAAAACCACCCGGTCCAGGTTCTGCCGGGCCTCGCGGATGTTGCCGTGTTCATACGCGGCAATGCCCCGCGTGACGGCCGGCGGCGCTGCCACCCGCATCTGGGTCACTGCCGCGCGGGGGATGGTAATCATGCCTTTGCCCGGCAGTTCGAACTGGATGCCGTCGGCGGTTACCGACTTTACCGATCCCCGATAGGTTTGCTGGCGGGTTACGACGACATCCTCGGCCAGCGCGCCGGCAACCCCGGCGGCGGACAACAAGGCTGCCGCCCATACGGCGGCGCTGCCGGAACGGAATAATCTGCGCCGGTTGATAAATTGCATATTCGGCATTCTCCGGAAAATGAAAATTCCCGGCGTCTAACCTAATCCAGACGGCGGCTGGTGTCAAACAGAAAAAAGCGCGCGAAAAAAAATTCTCGCGCTGCGCCCGGAAATATGTATAAATAAAAGCGCCGTTCGGGCTGACCCCGGCGACCATGCGCGCCCGGGCGCCGGCCGGCCCCGACCAACGCCAAACCTAGGAGAGCAGTCATGCACCAGCACCAGCAAACCGGCAAATGCATTTGCGCAGCCATCCTGGCCGCCGCGGCGGCCCTGGCGGCTCACGGGCAGACCTTCGATGAAATGGCCGCCGCCGGCGAAGACGCAGTTAAAGCCGGACGTTACCCCGAAGCCATCCGCCTCTACGAAAAAATCGTGGCCGAAGGCAAAACTTACGAAAACATAATGTACATCAAGTTCGAACTGGGCTGGGCTTATTACCTGGTAGGCTCGTTCGACAAGGCCATTCCCCTGTTCCTGGACCTGTCCGGCGCCCGCGCGCCGACGGAGGGCATGAAGCAGCAAGCCATTTTCCTGATGGCCGAATGCCATGCCCGCCTGGCCGACAGCCAGCCGGAGGGATCTGCCGAACGCAAAAAGAACGTGGAGGAATCCCTGAAACTGCATACCCAGTTTCAGAAGGATTATCCCAAAAGCCCCTACATCCCCCAATCGCTTTACGGACGCGCCTTCGCCTACTACCTGGGCGGGCAGATGGACAAGGCCGAAGCCGACCTGAAAACCGTGATCACCGATCACCGCGCCTCCTCGACGGCGATTGATGCGTATTACCTGCTGGCCAGCGTTTTCAGCCAGCAGGGGCTGGAAATGGTAAAAGCCGGCAAGCGGGACGCAGCCAAGCCTTTCCTCAACAAGGCCCGCGAGATTTTCAACCAGCTCGCCAAACAGCAAAGCAACCTGGCCATGGCCAACGACAGCACCTTCGCGCTGGCGGAAACCTGGTTCTCCGCCGGGCTTTACCTGGAATCCATCCAATATTTCCGCGAAGTCCGCTCCAAGCCCGATGTGCAGCAAAGCCTGCGGAAATCGCTGGAAGAACTCCAAACCAGGCTGGCCGCCCAGATGGCCAAGCGGGAGGATACATCCCAGACCAAAAGCGAGCTGACCCGGCTCGCCGCGCAATTGGCGGCCGTCAATGAAAGCCCCGACCGCATGATTTCCGCCTACCTGCGCATCTGCGAAGCATTCTACCGCGTGCAGCATTTCGACGAAGTCCGCATCATCTGCCGGCACTTGATGAATTTCACGGAGGATGTCCAGAAAAAGCAGGCCAACATGCTGCTGATCAACACTTACATCGAGGAACGCCAGGCGGAGGAGGCCGCGCGCGAATTCGCCGAATTCCAGCAATCCTTCGGACTGGACCCCATGGCGGAAAGCGTCAGCCTGGCCATTGGGCAGCTTTTCCTGGCGCGGGACGAACTGGAACCCGCCCTGGCCCATCTGACCCGCAGCGTGGAGGATTATCCCGAGGCCAAAACTTTTGAAGATGCCCTGTACCTGAAATTCACGGTGGAATACATGCTGGCCCGTTCGGCCGACGTCAAGGCCACCGCGGACCAATACGCCGCCAAGTTCCCCGAAGGCAAATACCTGCCCCTGGCGCTGTATTACAAGGGCATGAGCCAGGCGGCCCTGGGCGAAGGCGAGGAAGGCCTGGCCACCCTGACCGACGTGCTGACCCGTTTCCCTGAAAAAACCGAGAACTTCGACAACGTGGACGAGGTAGCCCTGCAAAAGGGCATCCTGCTGGCGCAGCTCAAGAAAACCGACGAAGTCATCAAGCATTTCCAGCATTTCATCGAGCAATACAAGGACAGCGCCTACCGTCCCTACGCCTTGTATCAACTGGGCATGGCCCTCGGCAGCGCCGACCGGTTTGAAGAGGCGCAGTCCGTCTTGCGCCAGGTGGCCAAGGACCATCCGGAACACACCGTCGCTCCCACCGCCATGTTCCAGATCGGCATCATGCATTTCCAGAAGGAACAATTCGCAGAAATGGCCGCCGTCATGCGCGAAATCCTGCAGCTGTTTCCCAACCGCCCGATCGCCACCGACGCCTATTTCTGGCTCGGCTTCATCGCCAAAAAAGACGGCGCGTTTGACGATGCCGTCGCCAACTTCGACAAGTCCCTGGAAACCAACCCCAACTCCGAGCGCGCTTCCGAATGCCTGCTGTTCGCCGCCCAGGCGCTCAACGAGAAAGCCGACAAGATGGGCGTGCCCGCGGTGTTGCCGGAAGAGCAGCGCCGGGTCTACCGCGAAACCCGCCTGGCGGCCGCGCGCAAGTTTGAGGACATGCTGGCGCAATATCCCGCCGCCGAGAAGACGCTGGAAGCCATCCCCGGCATCGCCGCCAGCATTTTTGAAATGGTGCGCAGCAAGCAGATGACCCCCGAGGAAGCAGCCGCCTGGTTCAAGGAAAGCCGCGCCCGGCACCCGGACAACGCCGAATTGCAGGCGCAACTACTGTTCAGTTACGGCAGCTACCTCATGAAAAACCGCGAACAGGCCCAGGCGCTCACAGCCTTCAAGGAATCCATGACGCTCCAGCCCGAAGTGCGGCTTTCGCCGGAAATGCTCACCGATTACGCCGAATCCCTGAAGGACGCCGGCAGCCTGGCCGAAGCTGAGAAGATTTACAGCAAGATCATCGCCGATTACGCCGATGCCCCGCTCGCGCTGGCGCCGGCCTGGTTCGGCCTGGCTGACATCAAGTACCTGGAGAAAAACTACGAAGAAGCCCGCAATAACTTCGAAAAAGTTCTGCAGGATTATCCCTGGTTCAAGCGCGGCAAGCAGGGCCGGGTCAAGCTGGCGGCCATTTATGAAATCAACGAGAATTACGAGGAAGCGGAAAAACGGTTCACGGAAGTATTCAACGAGGAAACCGGCGAGACGCGCCTGGCAGCCTCCCTGGGCGTGGCGCGCTGCCAGCTGGCCCGGGCGGAACGTTTGAAGCGCGCCGGCGACCAGGCCTGGCAAGGCATCGTCAAGGTGGCTTCCGAAAACCTGACCAAGGTCACGGTGCTCTTTGAAGCCTATCCCGAATACGTCTCCGACGCCTACCTCCAACTCGGCCGCGCCTGCGAGATGGTGGGCGATATCAACAAGGCCAAGGAAATGTACAAGCGCGTCGTGGACAATTACGCCAAGTACCCGGCCGCCAAACCCGCCGGAGAACAACTCCGCCGCCTGGGCGGCTGACGGCATCAGAGGCCGAACACCGTTCGGCTACAACAGGCTGACGGTCCGCGCCGGCCGGTCAGCGCAAGTCAATGGTCATGGCGACTTCCGGGCAGGTAAAGGGCGAATCGTACTTGGTGCAATTGACGCACCCCATGTAAAGCTTGTGCATCAGCTTTTCCTTGGGAGTCTCGCGGAAACCGAACCGGCGGAAGTAGTCCGGCGTGAAGGTCAGCACCACGAGTTGCGCCGGGTGAAAAGTCCGCACGCGGCGGATCACCGCCCGCACCAGCGCGGCGCCGGCCCCGCGTTGCTGGAAATCCCTGGATACCGCCACGGATTTAATTTCAATCGAAGGGTCCGCCGCCCGGCCAAGTTCGGGCAGAATCTGCCAGGAAGCCGTTCCGACTACTTTACCGCCGGCTTCCGCCACGAGAAACCGGTCAATATTCTGCACGATGTCGCTGATGGAACGCGCCAGCAATTCACGGGGATGATCCTTGATGAGTTGGTAAATTTGCGACGCATCGCCGAATCCCGCCGGGCGTATATTAAAAGCCGCCGGTTTTTTTATGTGCGTTGGCATTTTCTGCTTCCCTCCTGAAACCGGGCGGGGTGAATATACAGGGATTGCCCGTCAGCCCGGGGGGTTAATTCCGCGGGTAACATAACAGGTCTGCCGGGGGATGCCAGCAAATTTTATGCCCCGGGATCGCGCCATCGCCCGGGCTGTCAACGCCGGTTTGAAAATACGGCCAGACCGGCGGCGTGAGTTTTCACGGCGGTGTCCGCGCCCGGGCCGGGCGGATTTGCCTAGAAGGGAAATCCCGGATGCCATTCCGCCCGGGATAAATCCGCCAGGAAATCGGCGAAACCGGCAATGCCGGCATCGAATATCCGCCGGCCTTTTTCCGCCGATGCCTGGCTGACATTGCCGCCGGCGCTTGCCGGCAGGTAGCGATGCCAGGGGCGGACATAAAAAACCCTGTCCAGATTTTGGATATCCGCCTGCGGCGCCATGATCGGCAAATCGCGTATTTTATCCAAACGCACGCAGTCGGGGCGGGTGTGCATCAACTGCGACAGTTCGCTTTCCCCGCCGTGCGGCGACGGATGCGCAACCAGGCCGGCGGTCTCCGGCCCGCCCATGCTCCCGGGCACACAGACGAAAGCCCGGCGTTCCGGCGGGGTCACTTCAAAATGTTCGCGCAGGGAAGCTTGCAACGCGTCAATATTGCCGCCATGTCCGTTCCGGATGACAATTTTACGGATACCGTCTTCCTCCAGCGCCGCAATTACGTCCAGCACCATGCGCATCAGCGTGCGCACCCGGATGCGGGCGGCAAACGGAAATTCCTTGAAATTCACATTGTTGCCGATCGGCCATGTCGGATACATAAGCACGCGCGCGCCGCGCGCATTCGCCCGCAAAACCGCGGCCCGGCAACCGGCATCGCAGTTGAAATAATCCGTCCCGTAAGCCATGGCCGGGCCGTGCGGCTCGGTGGAACCAATGCCGAACAGCACTACCGCGGGCTTGAATTCGCGCACTTCATCAATGGTCATTTCCTGCAGTATGCCGGATATCATCCGTACCTCCTTATGCGCGCTGGGATTCGGCGGAGTTTAGGCCTGGCCGGCGGCGGCGTCCGCCAGACTGCGCAGGGTCTGCGCATCCGCCAAAAACTGTTCGGGCGCGCCGCCGGATCGAACTAGTGCACATGCAGATGCGCCAGATAACCCGCCAGCATGCGCAAATCAGCGCAGCAGTCCGCGGCGGCCCGGCCCACCGGCGGCTGCCAGTAAGTCCGCACCCTCGCCGGACCAACCTCTTCCAGCAATTGCCTGGCCGAAGCGGCGGTATCGGTCAGAGTGTTGACATGACATTCCAGGGCCACCGTCAGTCCCGCTGCGCCCGCCAGGGCGCCTATCCGGCGCAAATCGCCGGCAATCAGCGCGCGGTATTCCGGCGCGGCGGCCGCCGAACCCCGGGTGCCGGCCCAGACCCGGATCACGGGCGCGCCCAGCGCCTGCGCCGTGGCCAGGACGGTTGGAAACGCCAGGCCTTCGGCCTCGCTTTGGCCGGCCCGGAAGTATGAACCGTACGACGCCACCGCCAGCCCGGCATCGGCGGTCATGGCGCGCGCTTCCCGCGCGGCGGCGAGGTCTCCGTGCGGCACATGCACATCCCCGCCCCACTCGATCGCATCCAGCCCGGCCGCCGCGGCCAACTCAACGATTTGGCGCGGAGTTAATTTCCGGAAGGTAACCGAGGCCAGTCCGGTCAGGAATATTTTTTCAGGTTGCATTTTTACGGAACGAACGGGCAAACGGGGGATTCCCGCACACAGCCGCAACGACACCGAGCATGATTTCGATCTTAAGGCAAATAGTCAAGGTTAAACGTAAACCTGAATCCGTGACGGAATTTTATGTTGTCAAGATAATGTGCGTACAAACAACAATTTATGGCATTTTAAAATATCACCAAAAACACATGGCGCTGTTTGGCGGAAAAGACCGCCCTGCGGGTGAGGCCATTATGCCGCATCTGCTTTGTTGCGAAGGATTCGCAGTATATTTATACAGCTTCATCCTTCGCGCCTCGCATCTGCGGCATACTGACCTCATCACGGATTCAGG
>JAXGSX010000157.1:0-8221 GCA_040775225.1 Kiritimatiellia bacterium
AAAGTTTCCTGAATTTCAAACCCGGAAGGGGTTGGCGATTTTACTGCATCTGCTTTGTTGCGAAGGATTCGCGGTATGCTTATACAGCTTCATCCTTCGCGCCGCGCATCTGCAGCAAACTTGCCAACTGCCGGATATAGGTTAAATCATGAAAACCGATCCTGACACCAATCTGCCCATTCCCACCATTGTCTGGCAGCCGGACCGGCCCGGCTTGCCCCGTCCGGGCTGCATTCGCATCCTGGATCAGACCCGCCTCCCCGGCGCGGCCAGTTACATTGAAATACGCGACCTGCCGCTCTTGTGGCAGGCCATCAAAATCCTGCAGGGGCGCGGCGCGCCCGCGATCGGGATTGCCGCCGCCATGGGGATGATCCTGGCCGTTCAAAAAGACACCTCCGATACCCCGGACTTGCTGGAGGCCGCCTGCCAGGCGGCGGATTATCTGGCCACTTCCCGCCCGACGGCCGTCAATCTTTTCTGGGCCCTGACGCGCATGCGGCAGACGGCCCAGTTCGCCGCCAACCTCGAACCGGCCGTCTTCAAGGACCGGCTGCTCGCTGAAGCGCTCAAGATTTATAACGAAGACATGGAAATGTGCCGCGCCATCGGCCGCCACGGCGCCGCTTTGCTGCAGGACGGGCAGGCCGTGCTGACCCACTGCAATGCCGGCGGCCTGGCGACTTCGGGTTACGGCACCGCCCTGGCGCCAATCTATATCGCCCGGGAGCTGGGCAGGCATATCCGCGTTTACGCCGATGAAACCCGCCCGCTGCTCCAGGGCGCGCGGCTCACCGCCTGGGAATTGATGCGGGCCGGCGTGGATGTCACCCTCATCTGCGACAACATGGCGGCCCAGGTCATGCGCGAAGGCCGGATTGACGCGGTCATGGTCGGCGCCGACCGGATTGCCGCCAACGGCGATGCCGCCAACAAGATCGGCACCTACGGACTGGCGCTGCTCGCGCGGGCACACCGGGTGCCGTTTTACGTGCTCGCGCCTACCTCCACTTTCGATTTGGACACGCCTGATGGCGCGTCCATCCCGATCGAAGAGCGCGGCGCCGAAGAAATCACCCGCGGTTTCGGACAGCCTACCGCGCCGGAAGGCGTCAAGGTATATGCGCCCGCCTTCGATGTGACCCCCGCGGAACTGATCACCGGGATCATCAGCGAGCGGGGAATCGTCAGGCACCCATTCCCGCAGCCGCTGCTGGCATTTTCCGCATGAGCCCGCAATCTTCAACCATCGCATACCACCCGGAACGCCTGCGCGATGTCGGGGAAATCGAATTGATCCGCCGCCTGTGCGGCGATTTGCCGCGGCACCCGGAATTGCTCGTCGGACCGGGCGACGATTGCGCCGTGGCGCGCCCCGCCGGCGCGGAGACCTGGGACTGGCTGCTGAAATCCGACCCGGTAATCGAAGGCGTGCATTTCACCGCCGGCGACGATCCGGCGGCAGTCGGCCATAAGGCCCTCGGCCGCGTGCTGAGCGATATTGCCGCCATGGGCGGCGAGCCGCTCTGGATCAACATCAACCTGTCCGCCCCGCCAAACACCCCCGTGACCCGCATAACGCAAATGTACGACGGCATCAAGGCGCTGGCCCGGCGGCATGGCGCCGGCATCGCCGGCGGCGATATTTCCGCCGCGCCGCACCTGGCCCTGCACGTATTCGGCGTCGGCCGCGTGCCGCGCGGGCGGGCGGTGCTCCGTTCCGGCGCGCGGCCCGGCGATGTTATCTGCGTCACCGGCAGCCTCGGGGGCAGCCGCGCGGGCAAGCACCTGCAGTTCGAACCGCGCCTGGCGGCGGGGCAATGGCTGATGCGCGGCGATTGGGCCGCGGCCATGATTGACATCAGCGACGGCCTGGCGCCGGACCTGCGGCGCCTGGCCGAAGCCAGCGGCGCCGGCGCCATCATTGAAGAGGAAAAAATACCCATTGCGCCGGCCGCGCGGACCGCGGGCGGCCGGCGTACCCCGCTGCAGCACGCCCTGGCCGACGGCGAAGATTTTGAATTGCTGTTTGCCGCGCCCGCCGCGCGCCTGCCCGACATGCTCCGGGAATGGCCGGCCGATCTGAACACCGCCTGCACGGCCATCGGCGCCGTCATGCCGGCGGACAAAGGCATCAAACTGCGCCGGGCCGGCGGCGGAAACGTCAGCCTGAAACCCAAAGGCTATGAACACTTCCGAATGCATCACCAATAGCCCGGCGGAAACCCGGCGGGTGGCCGCCGCGCTGGCGCGGCGCCTGCAGCCGCCCGCGGTCATTGCGTTGTTCGGCGGCATCGGCGCGGGCAAGACCTGCTTCGTCCAGGGCCTGGCCGCCGGCCTGGGCCTGCGCCAGCCGGTCACCAGCCCCACCTTCGTCATCATCAACGAGTATCCCGGCCCGGCGCCGCTGTACCACATGGATCTATACCGGCTGCCGGCGGCGGAAGATGCCTTGCAGGCCGGCATCGAGGAATATTTCGACCGCCCGGGCATCACGGTCATCGAGTGGGCCGAACGCGCGGAATCACTGCTCCCGCCGAACGCCATCCGGGTGCGCCTGGAATGCGCGGGCCCGCGCCGGCGCCGGATTCGGATCACTTCCGGATGACGCGGTGAACCGCCGAAGCGTGTGCCTTAAACCACAGCAACGGCGGAAAAAACAAGCAAATTTGGGCAGGAGTTTCCACAGTTCAAGGCGCTAAACCCTGATCAAGCTGACGGAGAGATCGGATTCCACCGCCAGGAGGTGGCGCAGCGGGATGGCATGCCAGCCGCCCGGAGTCAGCTTGTTGGAACAGACGGCGACATGGGGTGTGCGCCGCAGATCATAGCGGGTGAGGCGCGCGCCGGCATCCTCCCGCGCGGGGCGCCGGACGCAGCGGTAAAACAGCGAAAAATGGCGCGGTTTCCGGCTGCAATTGCGGTAGGCGTAGAGGCGAACGCCGTCCGTCAGCAGGAAATTGGCTCCGGTGAAATCCCGCAGTTCCGCCACCACGGCGCGGATGCCGGCGACCACATCCCCGCCCCGGCGTGCAATGGATTGCAGCAGCGCATGGAAATAAATTTCGGAATCCGTTTCGCCGCCGGCGGCTGCGCGGAACCGGCCGCGCAGGTGGCCGCGCCATTCCCGGGCGTCGCGCACCGTGCCGTTGTGGGCAAAAGTCCATTGGCCGAAAACAAACGGATGGCAATTCCGCCGGCGGAGCACTCCCTGGCTGGCCTTGCGTAAATGCCCCATCAGCATCGTGGAAACGGCTTCAGCGGACAAGACGGGCAGGATGCGGGATGCCGGCGCAGGCTGGGGATCCTTGAACAGCTGCGGCTGGCCGTCCTCGTACCAGGCCAGGCCCCAGCCGTCCGGATTGCGCCGGTCGCCGTAAGAACGGAACGGCACGGGCGCGCGCAGCATGTAATAATCCAGCGCCGCCGGGCCGGCACATTTCACCGCCAGTAATCTGCACATGGTCGCCTCCAAGGTTGAAAAAAACATGCATTATACCTTCCGGATTTTTTTTTGCAATTCCCGGTAATTTATGCTTGAATTCCGGAGGTCATTCGGGTATTGGTAGTCGTTTCAAGGCAGTCTTTTGAAGGCCGCGGCCTTGCAACCAAACGGTTCGGCGGCCCAACCCGCAGGAAGGAGTGGTGGTATGGCGGTAAAAATCAGATGCCGGCGCATGGGCGCCAACAATGATCCGGCTTTTCGCATTGTGGCCACGGACATGCGTTCGGCCCGCGACGGACAGAGCCTGGAAACCCTGGGCTGGTATGACCCCAAGCGCAAGGGCGGCAATTTCAAGCTGGACCTTGAACGGATTGAAAAATGGCGCGCCAACGGCGCGCAGGTTTCAGACACGGTACGCAGTTTGATCCGGCGCGCCAAAAACGCCGCGCCGGCGGCGGCGCCGGCCAATCCCGCATGAAAAAGTTCATCGCATACATCGTCAAAGCCCTGGTGGACCATCCCGAGCGCGTGCAAATTTCGGAGATTGCCGGACGGAACAACATCATCATCGAGGTGCGCTGCCATGCGGAGGACATGGGCCGCATCATCGGCAAAAACGGCAAAACCATCAGTGCCATGCGCATGCTGCTGGCCGGCCTGGCGGCCAAGCACAAACGCAAAGTCGTTCTGGAAGTGGTGGAATAGATCCCGCCCATATGCAACGCATGCCTACACCGCTGCAGATTGACGTGATCACGATTTTCCCCGAAATGCTGGAGGGATTCATCGGGTCCAGCATGCTGAAACGCGCCGCGCAAGCGCAGGCGGCCCATTTCAACCTGGTCAACCTGCGCGATTTCACCAGCGACCGGCATCGCACGGTGGATGACCGCCCTTACGGCGGCGGGCCGGGCATGATCATGAAGCCGGAACCGTTTTTCAAAGCCGTCTCGGCCCTGCGCACGCCGGAAACCCGGGTGGTGATGCCTTCGCCGCAAGGCAAGACCTTCAACCAGGACATGGCGCGCGCTTTGGCCGGCGCGCGGCACCTGATGTTTCTCTGCGGCCATTACGAGGGCATAGACGACCGGGTGGCCCAGGCGCTGGCGGCGGATGAAATTTCAATCGGCGATTACGTTTTGACCAACGGCACCCTGGCGGCGGCCGTGATGATTGACGCGATCGTGCGCCTGCTGCCGGGGGTGCTGGGCGCGCCGGACGGGACGGCGGATGAATCTTTTTGCGGCAACCGCCTGGAGTATCCACAATTCACGCGGCCCGAAGTTTTTTGCAATTTGCGCGTGCCGGAAGTGTTGCGTTCCGGCGACCATCGGGCCATCGCCCGCTGGCGCGCGGAAGAATCGCGCCGGCGCACGCTTGAAAGGCGTCCGGACATCATCACGGCGCCGCCGCCGGACGCCGGCGGCGCGGAACAATAAATGCTGACGCATTTTGTGAAGGAGTAACGACATGGGCATTGAAATTCTGAAAAAAATCGACCAGGAACAGCGCCAGCAGGAGAAAATCCCGGATTTTAAAGTCGGCGATTCCGTGAAAGTCCACGTGCGCATCAAGGAAGGCGAAAAGGAGCGGGTGCAGGTGTATGCCGGCAACGTGATCGCCCGCAAAGGCGCCGGCGCCGCGGAAACCTTTACCGTGCGGCGTATCTCCTTCGGCGAGGGCGTGGAACGGATCTTTCCGCTGCACTCCCCCAACATCGCGCGCGTGGAAGTTGAAAGCCGCGGCGCCGTGCGCCGCGCGAAACTTTATTACCTGCGGCATCGCACCGGCAAAAACGCCCGCTTGAAAACCGCGCAGAGTTAAACTTGCTGACTTTTGAACGCCAATGTTGGGAACGCGGCTGCCGCCGCCTGGCCGGCGTGGACGAGGCCGGCCGCGGCCCCCTGGCCGGACCGGTGGTGGCCGCCGCGGTGGTTTGTCCCCGCGCCTGGCTGGAAGCGGAAGCGTCAGCCAGCCTGGCGGAATTGAACGACTCCAAGCAATTGACGCCCGCTCAGCGGCAGCATTTTGCCGGCCTGCTGCGCGGCGCTCCGGGAGTGGAAATCGGCGTCGGCCTGGCCGACGCCGGTGAAATTGAC
Source organism: Kiritimatiellia bacterium (assembly GCA_040775225.1). Lineage (GTDB taxonomy): Bacteria > Verrucomicrobiota > Kiritimatiellia > JAAZAB01 > JAAZAB01 > JAXGPF01. The sequence goes on from JAXGSX010000157.1 coordinate 5,545, forward strand.
CGGCACAACATCCTCCGCGCCACCCACCTGGCCATGCGCCGCGCTTTGCTGCAACTGCCTTCCCTGCCGGACTGCGCGCTGGTGGACGGGTTGCCGGTGCAGGGACTGCCCTGCCCTTCATCCGCGATCATCCACGGCGACGGGCTCAGCCTGTCCATTGCCGCCGCCAGCGTCGTCGCCAAGGTCACCCGCGACGCCCTGATGACCGAACTGGATGGAAAATACCCCGCCTACGGTTTCGCCCGCCACAAGGGTTATGGCACGCAAGCCCATATCCAGGCGCTGCTGCGCGAAGGCCCGACGCAGCTGCATCGCCGGTCGTTCCGGCCGGTGCGCGAGATCGAGGCCATCCGCAACACCCTGCAACAACAACCGGGAGGCCCGTCCCATGTGGCGGAAATTACGCGCCGTGCTGGATGGTCTGCGGCCCGCCGCGCGCTCCGGCAAACCATCTGCGGGTTTATGGGGTGAAACGCAGGCGGCGGCGGAAATTCAACGCCGCGGCTATGCCGTCATCGGACGCCGGGTGCGCGTCGGCCGGCGCGATGAGATTGACCTGATAGCCCGGCGCGGCGGCGTGCTGGTGTTTGTCGAAGTCAAAACCCGCCGGAGCGAAACATTCGGCCGGCCGGCGGCGGCCGTCAACCGCCGCAAGCGTCATTATCTCAGCCGCGCCGCCATCCGCTATATGCGTCGCCTGCGCCCCGCGCCGGCGCGCTTCCGGTTTGATGTGATTGAGGTGATCGGCGCGCCGGGCGGACCGCCGCCGCTCATCCGGCATATTGAAAACGCCTTCGCGCTGGAAAGCCGGTACCGGGCGCCCTGACCGGCGCTTATTCGTCATCCTCCGCCACGCGCAGCACTTCCTCGATCGTCGTGACGCCGTCCAGGACTTTCTCCCAGCCATCATCGCGCAAGGTGCGCATGCCCTGCCGGAGCCCGGCCTGTTTGACCGCGTTGGAGGAATCCCGGGCGATAATCATCGGGCGGATGGTCTCGGTAATCAGCAGGCCTTCGAAAATTCCCTGGCGGCCCAGGAAGCCGGAATGCCGGCATTTTTCGCAGCCGGCCGGCTCATAAATGGACCGGTTGTCCATGCGTTCCGCCGGAAAGTTTATGCCCCGCAGAAAATCATGATCAATCGTCCACGGCCGTTTGCAGTGTTTGCACAGGACGCGTACCAGGCGCTGCGCCAGGATGGCCTCCACGGACGATGCCACCAGGAATGGTTCCACGCCCATGTCCACCAGGCGCGTCACCGCCCCGGCGGAATCGTTCGTGTGCAGCGTGCTGAGAACCAGGTGCCCGGTCAGGGATGCCCGGATGGCGATTTCCGCCGTCTCGAAATCGCGGATTTCACCCACCATGATCACGTCCGGATCCTGGCGCAGGATATGGCGCAGGCCCATGGCGAAGGTCAGCCCGATTTCCGGACGCACATTGATCTGGTTCACCCCGGCAATCTCATACTCGATCGGGTCTTCAATCGTGATGATGCGCTTTTCGATGGTGTTGATGTGGTGCAGGCATGAATACAACGTGGTAGACTTGCCGGATCCGGTGGGGCCGGTGACGAGCAGGATGCCGTGGGGCTTGCGGATCAGCCGCCGCATCATGTCTTCGTCGCGCCGGCTCATGCCGATCCGGTCCAATCCCACCAGGCCGCCTCCGCGGGTCAACAGGCGCAGGCTGATGCTTTCGCCGTAAACCGTCGGCATGGTGGACACCCGGATGTCCAATTCCTCGCCGTGGACGGTCAGGCTGATGCGGCCATCCTGCGGCAGGCGCTTTTCGGCGATATCCACGTTCGCCATCACCTTGATCCGCGAAACAATCGCCGCCTGGAACCTTTTCAATTGCGGCGGCATGGAAGTCTGGTGGAGCACGCCGTCCACCCGGTACCGGATGCGCAGTTCATCCTCCATCGGCTCGAAATGGATGTCCGTCGCCCGGTCCTTGTAAGCTTCCCAGATGATCTGGTTGACGAATTTGACAATGGAAGCTTCCTGGTCCAGGTCGTTCAAATCCACCTTGCCCAGGGTTTCTTCGGGAGTGACTTCAATCCGGTTGTCCTGCATCAGCCGCTCCATCGTGTCCGCGCCGACGCCGTAAAACCGGTTGATGGCCCGGGCAATGTCGGCCGCCGGGCACAGCGCCAGGCGCACCCGCTTGCCGGAAACCAGCCGCAGGACGTCCGGCAAGGCGGAATTGAAGGGATCGTTCACCGCCACCAGCAGGACGTTTTTTTCCACGGACAGCGGAATGGCGTTGTGCTGGAAAACCACCTTGGCGGGCAGCAGCGCCAGGACTTCCTTTTCCACCGTCAAATCGTTCAGGCGCACGTATGCCAGGTTCAAGGTCCTGGCCAGCGCCTGCAGAAACGGCTCCTCGGGCGCCACCTCAACCGCCCGGCGGATGATGGAAGACGGCGTCTCGGATTTGGCATCAAGGATGCCCAGAATCTGCTCGTCGGTCAACAAGCCCGTGCGCTTCAAAACTCCGGTGATGCTGGCATTCATCATAATTACTTGCCGACGGCCCGGTAGCCGTAGCCGCCGAGCGGCATGTCCCAGGCGAGAATCGTTCCGTTGCGCCGGCGGATGCGCCAGCGTCCGCCCGCTTCGTCGTACACCGCCAGGTCGTCCGCGCCGTCCCCGTCGTAATCGGCCGTCACCGG
>JAXGSX010000158.1:0-8216 GCA_040775225.1 Kiritimatiellia bacterium
CCAACAGCCAGATCATGACGGGGGACACCGGGAAGGCTGCAACCTGAATGATTCCCAGTCCCAGGGCTGTCCGTCCGATCAGGCCGCGGCGGTTCAGGAGGCGTACCGGGCGGATCAAAAGCAGTCCCAGGGCCAGGGCCATCACGATTTTACCCAGGTAAATCAGGATGACGGTGAACACCGCCAGCAGCAACCCTGCCGGCAACCCGACGATGCTGAGCGTCAGCAGCAATGCCAATCCCGGCGCGCCCGCCATCCAGAGCAGGCCGGCCAGCGCGCTGCGTCCGGGCGCATGACGGACAGCCGATCCGGCGCCGGCGGCGGTGATCGGACAGCACAGCACAAACAACAGACCCGCGAACAAGGAACTGAGATATCCCCAGATGGCCATGGGCATGGCCGCCATGATTTTATTGACCGGCTTGACGGTGGGCGGCTTGTGGCGGCGGAATTTACCCTTGACTGCCGCCTGGTCCGGCAGGGTGACGGCTTGCGGCGACCAATAGTCTAGGTTGCCGTTGATCATGGCGCCCGGCAGGATAACCATGTCGCCAGCCTTGACCACCACATCGCCTTCGCAACGGCCGGCCAGGGTGGCTTTGCCGGCGACAATCGTCAGCCGGCCTGTGACGGCGCCTTCACAGATCACGTTTTCGCCGAAAAGCTGCGCATCGCCAGCCAATATTGCCGGCCGCGCCAGGTGGATATTGTTGGCTGCCAGGAGCGCATTGCCCCGCACCTGCCCGTGAATCGCGATGCTGAATCCGCCCAGGCGGGCATGGTCATTGACAATGCCGTCCAGGTTGATCCGGCGGCCCCATGCCCAGACGTCATTCCCGAATTCGCCTTGCAGGTTGATGTTTCCGGCGCCGGCCGGCTGGCGCAGGGATCCGGCGCCGGTTGCCAGGAGAAACACATCGTCTTCCGCCCCCCCGGCAATGTCCAGACTTTCGGCGATCACCGCCGTCTCCGGCGGCAAATTGGATTCCGCCGGCAAGACGAAAGGTCCGTTAATGCGCTGCAAATTTATGGCGGGTGCGGCGCCGGCCAATAGCCAGGCGGCCAGCGCGAATTGCTTGCAAAAGAAACTTCGGTGCATCAGAAAGTCAACAGGGGAATATCGCCGAGAACATTGTTGGTGGCAGCGACTCCGGCGGAATTCGTGTCGGCGCTGCCGTCGCCGGCGGCGGTTTCCGCCGGCGCGGCCATCCGTGACTCCTCCCCGCCGCCGGCGCGCTCTTCATAACGCAGCGGCCCGGGCTCGGGGATGGGGACTTCGCGTCCCAGTTGATTCAGGGCGCGCGCGGCGTATTTGCGCACATATTCGTTCTCGTCGTTTTGCAGGGCGGTCAGCGGCTCTATGGCCTGCTCGTTGCCGATATTGCCCAGGGCTTCCGCGGTGAAAAGCCGGATGGAGGCGTTGGTGTGTTTCAAGGATTCCAGCAGGAGCTCAATGTTGCTGCGGCCGACATGTTCCATGGCTTCCAGCGACAGGATGCGTTCGGTGGCGTTGGCGCTGGACAAGCGGGCCAGCAGGATGTTAAAGCCCGGTGCGCCGGCATCCAGCACCGCGCGCCAGTCGCCGCCGGCAATGTAAAAGGTGATTTGTTCTTCCGGCGTTTCCGGCACGTAGCCCAGCCGGGTTAACGCGGCAGCGGCTGCCTGGCGCACGCCGGCGTCCTGATGCTTGAGCAGGGCGATCAGCGGTTCCCGGGCGTCCGGGGCGCCGGCCTGGCCCAGCAGGCGGGCGGCGGTGGCGCAAATGCGATTGGAATAATCACTCAGGCAATTGATCAAATCCGGCGCCGCGGTAGCGCCCATTTGCTCCAGCGCTGCAATGGCGGCCGCCTGCACCGGCTCGCGTTCATCGCGCAGCAAGGCAATCAAGGGCTGCGTCCCCGCGGGATCGCGTAGAAGTCCGATGGCCCGGGCCGCGGTGATGCGCTGTTCGGCGTCATGCGGCTGCAAGGCCTCGATCAGCGGCGGGACAGCGCGCAAATCCCCAATATTGCCCAGGGCGGCGGCGGCCGCCAGTCTCACGCCCGCTTGATCGTCCGCCAGCAACGCTATCAGCGGCTCAACCGCATCGGCGGCGTTCAGACGCCCCAGGGCCTCGGCGGCATGCATCCGCACATCGGGGTTGGCGTCATTCAGGCAGGGGATCAAAGCCGGGGCGACTTCCGGCCCGCCCAGGCGTCCGACCACCCGGGCCGCCGAGGCGCGGATATCGGGATTTTCGTCCTTGAGAAATTTTACCAGGGTTGGCACGGCGCGCGGGTCGCCGATTTGATTAAGCGCGGTAACAATTGCGCTGCGGAGATCAGCCCTGGCGCCGCGCAGCCCTTCAATCAGGGGATCCACGGCGCGCGCATCGCGGATGCGGCCCAAAGCCTCCGCCGCCGCCCAGCGTTCGGCGTAATCGTCGTTTTGAAACATGGCCAGCAGGGAATCCACGGCGCGCGGGTCGCCGATCAGTCCCAGTGCTTCGGCGGCGGAAAGCCGGGTTAATTGCTTTTCGCTATTCAGGCATTGAATCAGCGGCTCAACCGCCAGCGGGCCGATCTTTACCAACGCGTTCATCGCGTAGCGGTTGCGGAACAAATCTTCCGTTTCCAAGCCGGCGATTTTTGCCTGGATGGAGTCGGCCGGGGTTTCCGGCGCCGCGCCTTCTGCGAAATCTCCAAATCCTAAACCGCATGCCAGCAGCAATCCTGTTTTTATCGTAACACGGGTGCAAAACCGCATATCCATTCTCCTCGGTGCTTGCATGTATTAAAGTATAAACACCAAAACCCACGTTTTGGAAATTTTACAGTTTACGGGTTTAAGTTTTTACTTCCGACCATTGACAGCCGGACACAATCCAACGCTGATCTCAATTATGGCATAACTGCCCGCGCGATGTCAAAGCGGAACGTCAGCTTGAGTTCCTCCGCTGTCCTGCCGGACGACAATGCGGGGGCCTTCCACTTTCACGACTTGCACCGCGCTGCCGCGGCCGATTAAATCGCCTTCGGAAACGACATCGTAATTGCGGTTGCCTATCCGCGCGATGCCCGCCGGCCGCAGGTCCGTTATCGCCTTGCCGGATTGCCCGGTTAGATTCCGCCGGGCATCAGAGTCGGACGCCTTGTAATCGGATTCAGAATGCTGCAAGGTCAAGGCGCGGCCGACACGGGTGCGCGGGAAGAATTTAATCCACATAAATATTCCCGCGCTGCCGCCGATGATGATGGCCAAGGCGATATACATGCCGATCGCCGGTCCGAAAGCCGCGAAGCCGGCGGCGACCGCTCCCAGCAGCGCTATGGCCCCCAAAACGCCTAAAATTCCGCCGGGCAGGAAGATTTCAGCGGCGAGCAGGAACAATCCGGCGGTTAGCAGCAGGATGAAGATTTGCATGGATTCAGGTTTTCCTCCACGATGATCCGCGCGCCATGGGTTTCCACAATTCTGACCGGCGTTCCGGCGGGCAGGTACTCGCCCCGCGTCACGATGTCCAACCGGTGGCCGTCAAACTCGCCGATACCCGCAGGATGCAAATCCGTCAGGGCTTGTCCGGCACGGTCCACCCACTGGCGGGTGTCGGGGCCGGCGCTGTAGCCGCGTTGGCGATTATGGGCAGCCTGCAACGTGATGCGTTGGAAGACGGATGAACGCGGCAAGCGCGACCCCAGCAGCCAGGCTGCCGCCCCGCTCAATACGATGGCGCCGGCGGCTTTGAGCAATGGCGCCTGCAGATTGCCGGCGGAGATGGTTGCCCATTTGAAATCCGGCAGGCTGGGGGCCATGGCGGAAAACAAGGCGAACAGCATCAACAACATGCCGGTTATGCCCAGCACGCCAAAACCCGGCGTCACGAAAATCTCCACTGCCAGACAGGCCGCGCCGAGCGAGAAAATCAGGATTTCGCCCATGCCGGCCAGCCCGGCAATATGATGACCCCAGAAAAACAAGGCCAGGCAGACGATGCCGGCAATGCCCGGCAGGCCGAATCCCGGCGTTTTGAATTCAATATACAATCCCAGCAGCCCGGCGGCCAGCAGGATCACGGAAAATGATTCAATCAGCCGCGCGGTACGCTCCGCCGCGGTCACCTGCAGGGTCACGGTTTGATGCGCGTCGCGGCCTTCGCGTTGCAGCAGTTCCGCCAGCCCGGCCACCGTCCCCCGCGATAATAAAGGCCGGCCTTGCGCGCCGGCCGGCCGAGCGGCCTCGGTGTCGGTCAGCGTCAAGAGTTGGCCGGCCGGGCTGACGACCAGGTCGCCTATTTTATATTCCAGTTCGCGCCGCACCATGGCTTCCGCCAGTTGCGGATCGTGTCCCTTTTGCTGCGCCGCGGAACGGATCATGGCGGCGACGCCGGAAACGGCTTTTTCCTGGATGGGTTCCGGTAATTCCTGGACGCCGCCGAAAGGTGAGATCATGATCGGCAGGGCATCGCCGATGACGCTGCCCGGGGTCATGTAAATCCGGTCCGTGGCCATGGCGATCATGGCGCCCGCCGACAAGGCGCGCGACTGCACCAGGGTGCAGGTGGGCACGCGCGTTTGCAGGAGCAGGCGGATGATTTCCTCCGTGGCATCCAACTGGCCGCCCGGCGTGTTCATCACGAACACCACGGCGCCGGCTTGCTGCGCTTCCGCCTGGGCCAATCCGCGGCGGATAACATACAAAAGCGCTTTTTCGATCGGGCCTTCAATCGGAATAATCAAGGTTGGTCCGGCGGCGCCGGGCCGTCCGTCCGCCGCGGCCGCATGCGCGCCGGTTTCGGCGGAAACAGCGGCGCTCAAAGCCAGCCAGGCGGCGGCCAGACATGCCCACCGCCTGATCCGCCCGGCGTACGGGCGCCGGCCTGCCGGGATCAAACCGCGTTGCCCGAAAAGTTGCATCAAGCCCGGATCATACAATCTGCGCATAAAAGATCAACTTTTTTCATCGGCGGGGCCGGCCGGCGCGCGGCTCAGAAATTTTTGAGTGACGGCCACCACCTCTCTGCGGCTGACGGGCTTGCGCAGGAGCGCGTGCCGCGGGTCGCGGGCGATGGCCGTCACCGCCTCGGGCGGCATGAAGCCGGTGCAGAAAATGAAGTGCGGCGGCTCCCAGCGGTTGCGTTCGCAGAGTTCAACCATGCGTTTGAAAGCTTCATCGCCGCGCATGCCCGGCATCATGACGTCCATGATGATCACGGCGTGGTGGCCGTGATTGAACAGTTCCACTGCCCGTTCGCCGTTTTCCGCCAGTTCAATGCGGAGTTGGGGGAATGCGTCCGACAGCAGCCGGTCAAACAAACGGCGAATCAGCGGTTCATCATCGGCCACCATGAGCGTATCCTGCGCGCAGGGCGCCAATTGACCGGGCGGCGGTTCGGGTAACGGCTCCGCCGGCGCGGGAACATCCTCTGCGGCCGGCGGTTCTGCCGGCGAATAAAATTTCCTTACAATTTCGATCACGCGGTTGATTTGATCCTGGTAATCGGCGCGTTGATCTTCTTCCGCCAGGCCGAGCAGGTTTTGCAGGGGATCATTCAAGGCGTAACTCAATTCGGCGATGGCCGCCAGCCGGGCCTGCGACATGGCGGCAGCCTGGGTCTGCATGGCCGTCTGTTCCCGCAGCTTTTCCGCCTCCAGGTCGGCCGTGGCGTCATCCATGGAAAAAATCATGTAGCGCAGCCTGCCGTCCGGCAGGAAGACCGGGGAGGCGGTGATTTGGACCGGCATGATCGCGTTTTCGCGGGTGGTGATGCTGACGCGTTTGGCGCAGATGCATCGCTGATACAGATGCCGGATCACGCTGTCCAGGTCGGTGGCAATCGCCAGGAAGGAGCGGATATTGCGGTTCAGCAATTCCTGTTCCACCGTATAATGCAGCATGTTGACAAACGCCGGATTGGCGCACAGCACCATTCCCGCTGCGTCGGTCATTACAATGCCATGGGCAACGTACCGCCAGATTTGATCCGCAATCTGCAGGCGGAAGGCGATGTTGGCTTGTTCGGCGCCGGCGGGGGCGGGGGCCGGGGCGGCCGGGGCCGCCGGTTTGACCAGCCTGACAGCCGGCGGCAACTTGCGGGTGCTTGGCTTGTTTTGCTCCGGCGCGGCACCGGCGCCCGCCGGCGCCGCGCCGGGACTCGCGGCCGCGCTGGAGGTTTCCGCGGATGGTTTTGCTGCGGCGCTTTCGGTTGTGGCCATAAAAATTGAAGTTGAGCTTTGACGGGCGATGAGTTAATAATAGATACCCATGCCAAAAAGTCAAGAAGCCAGCTTGTCTATGTCGGATTCCGCTGCGCCGGCCGCCATTCATTTGCGGGGAATACCCGTCAGCGGCGGCGTGGCGGTTTCGCCCGTCTGCCTGTTCAATGACCGCCGGCATACGCCTTTGGCCGATCCGCCGGCGGGCGCGGTGTCGCCGCCCATCGAGCATGCGCGCCTGCAGGCGGCTGTCGCCCGCGCCCTGGCGCAATTGGCGGAGTTGCGCCGCAAGGTGGCCGCCGGCATCGGCCCGGCGGAAGCGGAAATATTTGCCGCGCAGGCGATGATTCTGGAAGATGAAGCGCTTCAGGCCAAGATCAGGTCCGCGGTGGATGCGCGGACCGCGGCGCCGCAGGCCGTGGTCCGCGTGCTGGATGAGTACGAGGCCCGCCTGCTGGAATTGGACAATGCCTACATCCGGGAACGCGCCTCGGACATCGGCGAAATCAAGCGCCGCCTGCTGGACATCCTCGAAAACACCCGGCCGGGACTGCAATGCGCCGGGCAGCCGCATTGCCGCAAGGGGCGCGACCGCATCATTATCGCCGAGGAGCTGACGCCGACCCTGACCACGGAGGTGGATGCGCGTTTCGTGCGCGGCTTTGTCACCGAACGCGGCGGGAAGACTTCGCATGCCGCCATCCTGGCCCGGGCCCTGGGCATCCCGGCCGTGACGGGCATCAAGGGCATCCACGGCGCCGTGGACTGCGGCACCGAGGTGTTGCTGGATGGCGACAGCGGCGACGTGGTCGTCAATCCGCCCCCGGCGCTGGTCCAGGCGGCGCTAAAGCGCCGGACGCGCATGGATGACGCCGTGCCGCCGGTGGACGGCCTGCGCGTGCTGGCGAACATCAGCACCGCCGCCGATGCCGCCGCCGCGCGTTCGGCCCTGGCCGAGGGCATCGGATTGTACCGCACGGAATTCGAATTTTTCGCGGCGGACCGCCTGTTGACCGAGGATGAGCAGTTTGAAAAGTACAGCGCCGTCCTGCGCGCCATGGATGGACGGCCCGTGACCTTCCGGCTGCTGGACTTGGGCGGTGATAAGACCGCGCCGTTTTTGAATATGCAGCCGGAACAAAATCCCGCGCTGGGTTTCCGCGGCGGGCGCCTGCTGCTGGCGCGCGCGGAATTGTGGCGCGCCCAGGCCCGGGCGCTGGCGCGGGCGGCGGCGCTGGGGCCGGTGCAGGTGCTTTACCCGATGATCGTGGACCTGGAGCAATTCCGGCAACTGCGCGCCATGTTCGATGAAGCCGTCCAGGACCTGCCGCCGGCCAGGGCGCAGCATGGCGTCATGCTGGAAATCCCTTCGGCTTGCCTGCAGGCGCGGGAACTGCTGGCGGAATCCGATTTTGCCAGCGTCGGGTCCAACGATCTGATCCAATACCTGTTCGCCGTGGACCGCAACAACGAACTGGTCGCGGAGGATTACCGCCCGGAACGCGCGGTATTCTGGAAATTGCTGGCGGAAATCGCCGCGGCTGCCCGCGAACTCGGCCGGCCGCTGACGGTTTGCGGTGAGCTGGCGGGCGAGCCGGCCTACCTCCAACGGTTGCGCGCGGCGGGAGTGGCGGCGGTGAGCGTCAGCCCGCGCGCGATTGGCGCGGTGCGCCGGGCGTATGCCGGCGGGTAATGGAGTTTAAATTCAAAAGCTTGCTTTTTTCAGCGAATCGCGGGTAACGTGAGGAGTCATTTTCAAAATGCAAAAACATCATGCAACCCAAAACAAACCGTCCGCCGGCCTGGAATTCGGGAGCGGCCGCGCCTGCATCAATCCGGCCATGCCAATTTCTTTAGCCGGGTATTTCAACGTGCGCATGTGGGAGAAAGTGCTGGACGATATCGAGGTGCGGGTGCTGGCGCTCCGCAGCGGCGATGACTGGGCGGCGTTGGTCCAGTATGACCTGGTGTACGTTCCGCAAAATCTGGCGGACGCGCTTTATGCCGCGCTGAAGGCCGCCGGCC
>JAXGSX010000159.1:0-8199 GCA_040775225.1 Kiritimatiellia bacterium
ACGTAAACGTATTACAACTTACAAAACCTTGCGGAATTGTCAACTGTTTTTTTAAATTTGTCAGGCGGATGCCCGGGGCAGCAATTCCGCGGGCAGGCGCACTCCCTCGGGCGCGGCGTCGGGATCGCGCATTCGTTTCAGCAGCAGGGCAAACGCCATCGGACCGATTTCCTCGGTGCGTTCCCGCACGGTGGTCAAAGGCGCGGGCAGTAAATCGCTGCCGTGCAAATCGCTGAAGCCGGCCAGTGCCACCTCGCCCGGCACGTTTAATCCGCGTTGCCGGAGCGCGCGGTATGCGCCAATCGCCACGGCGTCATTCACCGCCACGATCAAATCCGGGGCACCACCGTCCAACAGGCGTCCCGCCGCATGGAAGCCGCTGTTTTCATCAAACCCGGCCGCGACGCTGCGCCATTGACCCGGCGGCAGGCCGGCGCTGTCAAAAGCGGCGCGGATGCCGGCTTGGTGTTCCCGCGCGCTGGAAACATTTTCAGGCCCCGCCAGGTACCCCCAGTTGCGATAGCCCTTGCCCGCCAGATACTGCCCCAGCGCAAACGCGCCGCCGCGGGTATCGGAAACCACGTAACTGCATTGCATGGGCGATTTGCACCGGTCAATAAACACAAACGGCACGCCTTTTTCCGACAATCTCCGGTAAACGGCAATGCTCCCCGGCGCGCCGGCGGGAGCAATGATCAAGCCGTCCACCTTGAACTCGCGCAGCAAGTCAATCTGGCGCATTTCATCCGCGTATGATTCGCGGCTGTTGGACAGCAGCACCAGGTAGCCCGCGGCATCGGCGGCGGTTTGAATGCCGCCGATCAGGTCGGGGAAAAAGGAACTGGCGATATCCGGCACGATTACGCCGATGACGCGGCCGGGCGTGCCGCGCAGCCGGGCGGCCGAGCGATCGCGCACGTAATCATGCCGCCGCATGGTGCGCAGGATTTTCCGGCGCAAGGCCGTGCTGACGCCCGGCAGATGGTTGAGCGCGCGGGAAATCGTCATCTGCGACACGCCCAGCATCTGCGCCAGTTCTTTTTGATTCATGGTGCTTGTTCTACCTGTGCTGATTGATCCGGCATCAGTCAAACGGGAATTCGCGCATCTCCACCACCCGGCTGTCCAGGCGCGATTGTTCGGCGGCGAAAACCATCATGTGCGATTCGCAGGTTTCGGCGGGACCGGACAGCAACCCGTCCGCGCTGCCGGCCGACACCGCCGCTACGAACGCCCTCATCAGTCCGAAATCGCCGCCGCCATGCCCGCCCAGGATCGATGTATCCAACCGGTCAATCGGAATCGTCTCGGTGGCATCGGTCAGGAAATCCCGGCAGGTCAACGACACCGAGTCGCCCGCCAGTTCGCCGCGCGCGCCGAAGATGCGGGTGCGCCGGCCGCCCTCGGCAAACGCCGTCATGGTCATCGCCGCGGTGGCGCCGTTGGCAAACTGCATATTCACCACCTGGTGGTCCACCACATCGTTGTCGCACTTGTAAACGCACCGTCCGTAGGGTCCCTCGCGCAATGCCCGGGTTACGCCGGCCTCGGTCAGGTCGGTGGTCAAAACGTTGACCGGCCAGCAGGTCTGGCCTTTCCGCAGGCGTCCCAGGTAAATCCTGATGGCGGAATAAGGACACTGCGCTTCCACCGGGCAATCCAGGCAGCGGCCGGCCGCGCCGGCCGGCTGATTTTCCGGACGGAAATGCTTCAGGTTGCCGAAGGACGATACCTTGGCGCAAGGCGCGCCAATGAGATAGCGAATCCAATCCAAATCGTGGCAGCATTTCGCCAGCAGCATGCAGGAGGATTCGGCGGTATTGCGCCAGTTGCCGCGGACGAAAGAATGCGCCTGGTGCCAGTAGCCCACCGGTTCGATATGCTGCAGGCTGACAATTTCGCCGATACGTCCTGAATCCAGCACGGCCTTCAGCGCGCGGGTATACTGGGTATAACGCATAACATGGCAGACCGCGAAGATGATGCCCGCGCCGGCCACGGCGCGCGCGATGCGGCGGCATTCATCCGGCGTCGGCGCCATGGGTTTTTCCAGGAGGATGTGATAGCCGCGCGCCGCGAAAGCGAGGGCCGGCTCGGTGTGCATGCGATCCTGGGTGGCGATGATCACGGCATCGGCCAGGCGCGGGCGCGCGGCGGCCGCCCGCCAGTCCGCGAAGACCTGTTCCGCCGGAATCGCGTGCGCCGCAGCCAGGGCGTCGCGGTATGGCGCGCGCGGTTCAGCCACGCCGGTCACACGCGCCAGATCCGGATGGCTGGCGGCATAGCGCGCGTAACCTGCGCCGCGGCTGCCGGCGCCGACCACCAGCAATGTTACGGGAGTTTTTGTTTTGGGCATATCCCGCCTTTTTATTGCAGAATGTTTTTTGCTTTGGCTGGATGATGGCGCAGCGCGCGCAAGCACCAGGCGGCAAACACGTTACCACATCCGGCCGCGCATGCAAGCGCATCATGCGTTATATTGCAGTGCCAGCACGGTGATATCGTCAAACTGCTCGCGGCCGGTCTGGTGGGCCTTGGCGGCGCGCATCAGCGCATCCGTCACCGCTCCCGGGGCGGCATCCGCCTGCGAGTTTAACAGCCGGCTGACCCCTTCTTCGCCGAACATGCGGTCGGTGCGGTCCGGGGCTTCCGTCAGGCCGTCGGAATACAGCAGCAGGATGGACGCGGGCGCCAAGCCGAACGCGTATTCCCGGTATGCGGCGCCGGCGTCCACCCCCACCGCCATCCCATGGCAGGCGGCCTCGGCCATCGTCCGCCAGGCGCCGGCGGCCCGGTAAAACGGCGGCGGATGCCCGGCATTGCAACAGACCGTCCGGCCGGTGCGCACATTGCATACCATGTAAAAAACAGTAACGAACATCAAGGCCGGGTTATCCCCGGAAAGCGCGCGGTTGACCTCGCTGATCACCGGGGCGGCATCGCGGCGGCCGCGGGCCAGGCTGCGCAGCAGGGTGCGGAATTCCATCAGGAACAATCCGGCCGGCACGCCTTTGCCGGCCACATCCGCCACCACTACTCCCAGGTAATCTTCGTCCACAGGGAAGAAATCAAAATAATCTCCGCCAATCTCCCGCGCCGGATCCATCTGTGCGACAATTTCGATATTTTCCAGGCCGGCATACGGCGGAAAAACCGTCGGCAACATGCCGCACTGCATTTCCCGGGCGAACCGCAATTCAGCCTGAATGCGCTCTTTTTCCGAGGCGGCGCGCGCCTGCTCGGCGGTAAAGGTCGCCAGGCGGCCGGACATCTGGTTGAAAGCCAGGGCGAGATCGCCCAACTCGTCCCGGGAGCGCAACTCGATCCGGTGATCGAAACCGCCGGCGCTGATGATTTCCGTGGCTTTCATCAACCGGCGCAATGGCCGCGTGAACAGGAAGGAAAATACCAGGATAACCATGAACAGGAGCAAGCCGGTGCCGCCCACCATCCGCCCGGCGCGCGCGGCGGCTTCCCGGTCGGCGCGGTCCATGGTTTCCGTCGGACGATAAAGCTCCAGCAGGTAGATCACTTCGCCGGCGCGGTTCAGGATCGGGCTGATATGGCTGAACCATTCGCCCTGGTCATCCTGAAAACGGCCATACTGGGAAACTTTTTCCGAGACCGCGCGCAGAAAGACCCCCCGCTCCGGAGTGACGATGAACGGCTCAAATATCGGCCCGCGCCAGATATTGATCCCGAAATAAAACCGGTTGTTGACGATTTTATGCAGAATCCATTTGGGCGTATGCGGCACCCGCTGGGCGTCCAGGATGCGCGTAACCACCGTGTAAATGCGCTCGTACACCGGGCTGTTGCGATCCGCCGGCCGGCGGATCGCTTCCAGGTCGTCCAGCGACAAGGTGTTGAGAATCGCGCAAGCCAGGTTGCGCAGCCGCAGGACGGCTTCCTGCTCCTTATCTTCGCGCATCATTTCGCGCATCTGGCTTTCCACCACCAGGTTGCCGGCCAGCACCAGCGGGACGAACAAGAGCAGGAGTTTGAAAAAAAGGGGGAAACGTATCCGGATTATCCGCCGGTGGAGCCAGCGGACTCCCATCCAGGCGGCCGCCAGCAACAGGCCGGCCGTGAGAATGACGCCCAGCCCGCGCCAGCAGGATTCGAGATAACGCTCCACAACGCGCAAAGGCGGGCCGGGTATCACCAAGCAGCGGTTGACCAGGTCGAAAGCGCAGGCGCCCAGTTCCGGATGCGGGAAAAGCCCGCCTACCAGGATATCCGCAAAGGGATAGCCGGCCTCCAGCGGATTCACCAGACGGATGCGCCGCCCCTGGCCGTTGTATTGCAGCCAGGACCGGTTGCCGGTGCTGGCAACGGTCAACGCCGGGACCGCGCCGCCATCCAGCGCGACGAACGTCAATTCATCCGGCGCCAGCAAGCCGCCAGGCTCCAGGCTGACCTGGCCGAATTCGCGCACCCGCCGCCCGTCCGGCGCATAGGCCACGATCCTGCCGGCCGAGCCGCAGGCCAGTAATATTTGACCGGCCGAATCCACCTGAATGGAATTCCATCCGGCCCAGGCATTGTTGGTTTCGCCCAGGACGACAATGCCGGGCCCCGGGTGATCGCGCGCCAGCACGCCGGCGGACTCCGCCGGCAGTTTCCAGATGTTATGTTCGCCTTCGCTGGTATTGACAAAATAATGATCGCCCCGCGCCGAGCAGGCATAGCGCATTTCAGGGTAGCGCGCCGGATCGCTGTACAATACCTGCAATATTTCCGCGGGCGGCTCGCGCCGGCCGGGATCATACGCCCGGAACCGGTAGCCGGCAAACGAGCGGGTTGCGCGTTCGTATACATAGCTCTGGATCACCAGCCGGCCGCCCGGCCCGGGGTAAAGCTTGCGGACCATGTAGAAATAATCCGCGTCATCCGGCTCGATATTTCGGGCGGATATCAAATGCAGCGGCCGGCCCGACCCGGCATAGGCCAACTCCAGCAGGCGGTTGTCTTTTTTTTCCAGGACATACAACCGCCCGCCGATCATCGTGCAGGCCACCGGATTGACGAATTCCCGCGCGGCGTAGCGGGCGCAGAAAATCCACCAGGCGGCTGCCGCAAATGTGGCCATTACAATCGCCGGCAACACGCCGCGTCTCAAGCAAGATAACGAGAACATGCCCCTCCCCGGTAGTCAACGCCGGCAGTTTAGCGTTTATCGGCCGGCAGCGGCAAGCGTAAACATGGAGCACCCATGTTTTTGGGAGGCAACCGCCCCGGCCAAAGCGGCGCCGCAATCCAAAAGCCAAAGCTGGTTGACAAGCGCGCGTGAATTGGCGATATTGGCCTGGAGTTATCTTGCGGCTGCCCGCCGCCCCGCCGTGCTTGCGCCCGCTCCCTGGCGTCCGGCCGGCAGAGCCGTTGGCAAAACGCGGGTCTTGCAATGCGCCTGGAACCATATGCAAAAAAATCATCCCTTTCATCATCCGCTGTACGGCGACGAACGCAATCCGCAAATTCTGCGCATGGCGCAGGATGTGCATGCCTTTGCCGCGCCCCTCCCCCCTTTCCATCCGCAGCCGGGCGAAATACTCTTCGGCAAAACCTGGAGCCTGGCATCCGAAAATCGCGCCTGGCGGCATTGCCTGGGCGATTTTGCCGATTTCCTGGGGCGGATGGGATGCGCCCGCGCCGGCCAGGCCGCCGGCAAGGATGTTGCACGGCTGCTCCTGCGCCGGCAGGCTGCGCCCGCCGGCGCCGCGGAAATTGACATCTCGCCCGCGGGCATTGAAATCGCCTGCGCGGATATCCGGGGCGCCTGGCGCTCAATTGTCCGGCTGGAACATGAAATGGCCTGGCGGCATGCGCCCATCCTGCCGGCGGGCCGGATCGTCTTGCCGCCCCCCGCGCCGGAACGCATCACCACCAGCCTGTTTGCTGCCGGGCTGGAAGATCCGGCGGATCCCCACGCTTATACCGACCCATACCTGCGCAGTATGGCGCACTACGGCTACGATGGTTTTTTCATTTACATCAACCTGTGGGATTACATCCACAGCCGGGTTTTGCCTGAAATGAATGCCCCTCAAGCCAAACGTCAGGTCGCCGCGCTGGCCGCGCTGGCCGCGCGCGCGGAATCGGCCGGCTTGAAAATTTACCTGCTGCCGGCGGCGCCGGGCGTCCCGGCCGATCACCCGGTGCTGCAAGCGCATCCCGCGGTCGCGGGCGGCACGGTAACCGCAGCCCGGAAGCATGCGCTCTGCCCCTCGGCGCCGGCGACGCGCGCTTTTTACGCCGAACAATTGGCACGCTTATGCTCCATCCGCCCGGCGTTGGGCGGCGTAATATTCATCATCGGCGGCGAAGGGTTCCGGCACTGTTATTCCACGCCGAATCCGCGCGCCGACCGCGTGACCAATTGCTCCCGCTGCGCCAGCCGCGGACCGGCCAGGGCGCTGGCGCCGATGTTGAACGCCATCTCGGCCGCGATCCGTCAAGCCGCGCCTGGCACGCGCGCCGTTTACTGGCCCTACTCCAGCATTATCTGGCAGAAGCAAAGCCATGGCGCCTACCGCTGGGAAGAGGACCTGGCCCTGATCAAGCAACTGGACCGCCAGGCAGTCTGGCTCATGGAAATTGACAAGGATGCGCCGACCGCCATTCCCGGTGTCGGCGCGACGCAGGTTTACGATTACAGCATCCAATACATCGGCCCGTCGCCGAAATTCAACCTGGAACAGGCCGCGGCGCGCCGGCGCGGCCTGGCCATTGCCGTGAAAACCGAAACGACGCAGAGCATTGAATTGTTTGCCCTGCCCTACATCCCCGTGATGCACCGCTGGGCGGCCCGCCGGGAAGCAATCCGCCGGACGGGCGCGGAGTTGATTATGGACACCTGGCGCTTGAACGGCTTCTGGCAGGCCCCCAGCGTGGAATTGGTTTACTGGCAGTCGGAACCGCAGAATTATGCAACGCCGGACGCGCTTTACCGCGTGGCCTGCCGTCTTTACGGCGCGCGCGCCGCTGCCCATGTCCTGCGCGCCTGGTCGGATTTTTCCAAGGCCTGGGAAACATCACACGCGCGTTATGGCACTTACTGGGATGGGCCGCTGGTGCTGGGGCCGGCGCACCCGTTTGACATCGGCACGGCCTTCCTTTCCCGCTCCTTTTATTCGCCGGCGTTTTACCATCCTTCCCCCGCCCTGCGCGAACATGGCAGCGCGGACGCCTTGCAGAATCCATGGCGCCTGCGTCCGAAATTCCACCTCATGCCCGGCCGCTGGGCCAAGGCGCGCCGACGGGATTTCGGACGCGCCGCCGCCGGCTGGCGCAGGGGCATGCTTCAACTGCGACAGGCGCTGCGCCAGACGCCCCGGCCGATTTACCCGCGCGCCCGGAACGATCTCGAAATGGCCGAGATGGTCGGCATCTTCCTGGAGGCGGACCTGGCATTCAACACTTTCGCCTGGCATCGCGACATGCTCAATCACACTCACGTTACCAGCCCCGCTTACAGGCGCCGCCTGCTGGCGATTGAAACCATTTTGAAGGACGATCTGATCCGCAGCCGGCGCGGCCGTGAAATCGCCGAACGCCAGCCTTTCATCGGCTGGGGTTATACTTTTGGAGCGCGCTTTAACCCAGCCATGATTTCGGAAAAAATCACAAAAACCGAGGAGCTCCTCTCAAAAGTCAGGACCTGCATTGCCGACACCACTGCGCTGCTGGTGTAATCGGGTTCCCCTGCCGTGAAGATTCAGGAATTTTAACACCTGAATTTTGCACCGCGCAAGTTTGGCGCGGGGCAAGGCGGCGAGGGTGATGGTGTATTCATATACATGGAACCCTTGCCAACGCTGCACCGCGCCAAAATCGCGCGGCCGGCTGCCGGTGAATATTGGCGTTTTCTGAAACTATGCTCGCGTAACCATATGGGTGATATTAGTTAACCGTGCAAAAATTAATTTGCGCGCTCTGTGATTACTTCAAATCATTTCAACGCCAATATTCATGCAAAATTCAGGTAACAACCGGCGGAACAAGGCCACGAAGATGCCTTCCGCATTTTGGAGCGCGGGAACCGCACTACAAAATCCCCGGCTGAAACGTGTTCTCCGTTGACACCCGTATCCGCGCTGGTTATGTTACTGCCGCGATTCGTGAAAAATCGGCAATGGCGGCATGGTCCCAAAATATAGCGCACAGCAGGAGATACGCATGCAGGCATTGGTGAAATAC
>JAXGSX010000160.1:0-8162 GCA_040775225.1 Kiritimatiellia bacterium
GCCGTGGCGGAACAGGTGGCGCGGGTTTATCCCGATAAATTGCTGGTGATGCTGGTTTACAGCGTTTACCGGCAGCCGCCCCGCAGCGTGCGTCTGCATCCGAATGTCATCGCCCAGTTCTGCGCCATGAGTTTCCTGCACGCGGACACCAGGATTGCCGCGGAAGACCGGCGCCTGCTCGCGCAGTTAGGCGATGCCGCGGAGCAGCGCGGCATTTACGATTACTTCGTCAATGGCGCCAATGGCAGCCTGCCGCGCGGCTTTGCCCGCATCCTGTGCCGGAACCTGAAGGACTATTACCAGTTGGGCTGCCGGTATTTTGCGGCGCAGTCCGGCCTGGATTTTGCCGCCAACGGCCTGGTCTATTATTCCGCCGCCCGCATGTTATGGAACCCGGAGCTTGATTTTGAGGGCATCCTGGAGGATTACTGCCGGGCGGGATTCGGTCCGGCGGCCGGCGCCATGCAGCAATATTGGATGGCGTTCCAGGAGCGTTGGGAAAATTTTGACCAGGCCGGCCTGCGGCATGAGGCGCTGGTATCCGCCCTGTATCCCGCGGCCTGGCGGCAGGCGCGCCGCGCCGAGCTGGAAGCCGCCCGGATTGCCGCCGGAGATGATGCGGCCATCGCCGCGCGCCTCGAGTTTGTGCGGGATGGCCTAAAATTTCTGGACCTGTATGCCGATGCCTGCGCGGCGGCCTGGGCTTTGGTTGAACATGGCGCGCCCCCGGTGCTGCTGGACGATGGCGCCGACCTGCGCCGGTGGGCGGCAGCCTTTCCGGATCTGTCATTGATCCAACAGGCCGTGGTTTGCCGCGCCAGTCTGATGGAGTGGGTGGACACTCATCGCGACGGTTTCTGGATTGCCGCCATGTGGTTTCAATACCAGCAGCGCCTGCGCCGGGGCATGCTGGGGCGGTGGATGGACATCGTCGGGGAAATCCTGCCATCTGAACCCTAAACTCCATCAGGGGGCTTGCATGCTGGTCGCCAGTCCAAAACAGCCGGAAATCTCGATTGAAGTAGAATTCGACAATGCCAATCCGGCCGCGGCCGGGTTGGTGCGGTTCGATCAGGCCGGCGTGTGCGAAATCCGGCAGCAGCTTGAAGCCAATGCGCCCGCCGGCTATTCCTTCCATTTCAATATAGCGCTGCTCAATGCGTCGGCCCGCGCGGCGCTGGTCCCGGTGAAAATCGTCTGGGCCGAGCCAGAATTCGATTATTGCCGCGATTACATGTATATCGGCTACGATGCGGGCAAGACCTGGCGTATGCTGTCAATTTCAGCCTCGCATGCCGTCACGGCCTTGAAGGTGGTGGTGCCGCCCGGCCGGCATCTGTTATGCTGCACCCCGAAGTTCGACGTCGGGGATTACCTGGCCTTGCTGGAGCGCTTTGCCGGCGCGCCGCCGTTCGAGCGGATTGACATCGGGCGCAGCGCGGAAGGCCGGCCGCTGGCATGTTTGCGCTGCGGCAATCCGGCCGGCCGGCGCGTGGCGGTTACCACGCGCGCGCATGGGTACGAGACTGCCGGCGCCTATTGCATGGCCGGCTGGTTTGAATTTGCCGCGGAACATGGGAGTGTCGGCAGCGCGGCGCTGGATCGGTTGAATGTCCATTTCTTCCCGATGATCAATCCCGACGCCGTGGCGCATGGCAATTGCTGCCTGGCGCCCACCGGCGTGAATTTCGGACGGGAACTGGCGGTGCGGGCGGAGGCGGATGCCGGCGCCCGGACTCTGGCGGATTTCATTTGCGGCTTGCGTCCGGCGTATTATTTGGATATGCATAATAATACCGGGCCGCACTTGTCGGATGCATTCAGGTCGGATGACGCGGGCCTGGCGGAGCAATTTCGCGCGCGGGCGCCCGACCGGTCGCGCGATCAGAAATTCTGGAATGTCAACCATGTGGCCCCGCCCGCTGGGTACCTGCCGCGGTTATGCCGGGAGCGTTTCGGCACCGTGCCGATCCTGACGGAGTTCCCGTGGTACACCCGGCTGCCGGCGGATATGCGGGAACATGGCCGGCAGTTTTTCGAAACGCTCCTGCCGCTGCTGGCGGGAGCAAATGGAACGAAACCATGAAAGCTTTCTTTTTCCCGGTTCTGGCCATGTTGTATGGTTGGGGGATTGCCCGCGCTGAAACGAATGCCCCGCAATTCGGGCGGAGTGTTTTCGTGTATCAGGCGGCCATAGGCGCGCACGATGATCCCGCGACTCCGGGCGATCATTTGAGCCGTCCGGACTGGCTTCCCGCCCGGTACGGATTGAAAATCGTCCATTGCGCTCCTGACGATCTTGTCCCCGGGTGGGAACTGTCGGCTATGCAATCGCCTTTATGGATGCTGGCGCGTTCCGATATCCTCATGCGCCCGGAAACCAAATCCGCGCTGGCGTTGTTTTTCAAGGCCGGCGGCACGCTGTATCTGCATCATTTCGCGTTTCCGCTGGCCGGGCGGGAGTTGCGGACGCTGGAAGATTTGGGTGTGCGCGTGCCATCGCATACAGTGCCGCCTGATCGCTACCACGTGGTGATTGACGCCGGTGAAAATCACCGGTTGTTGAAAACCCCCAACGATCTGGCCGCCATCATGGATAAAGATGTCAAGCGCATGCCGCCATCGGCCGGCTTTGCATATTTCACGCTGGCGACCGCCGACCGGGCAGCGAGTGTCAAAACACTGATGTGCGATCGCGATCATCCGGAACGCGCAGCCATGGCCGTGCAGGACGGAGTGCAGGGCGCCGGAAGAGTGATCTTCGGCGCGATGCCGGTGCTTAATTTGCGGCCGCGGGTTTATAATCATCCGCGTTTGATCATTGAGCGGTGGACGGAAAATCTGCTGACGGCGGTTTTCGGCAGGTTAACGCTCCGGTCGCAGGCAATGAGTCCTGCGGAATCTGTGCATGAAGAAACGATGCACCGATTGTTTTCTTATCCGGCGCTGGATGTTACGTCGGATCAGGCATGCAATATTAATCCCTTTTACCTGCGCGCGTCCTCCTCCATCCCGTGGCAGGATGCCCGGTGGACACGGCGCTTGCCGGTGCTGGTTTTCGAGCCGTCGGGCATGGCCCGCGCCGCTTTGCCGGCGTCGGTTTCCATGGACCTCGGCGGCGCCGCACCCGATTCCGTACGGGTGGCGGCGCCCTGGGGCGAATATCTGCCTTTCCAGTTGCGCCAATCCAGCCAGAATACCAACCTGGTTGAAGTTGTTTTCGCGGCCGATTTCCTGGCGCATGAGCATCGCCTGTTTTTTGTTTATTTCGGCGGTGAGGGCGATCCACCCCCGGCATGCGAGACCGACCTGATGGTACAGGAACATGATGATCGGATCGAACTCGTTAACTGCCGATTGCGCGCTGTCCTTCGCCGGAACGAGCCCCGGCTGGCGTATCTGGCACCCCGGTTTAATCCCCGGGGGAATCAGTTGAGCGATTCGCACGGGCATTGGCCGGACGGCAACGGTTTCCCCGGCAGCCGGATAGATGTGCGGGGCGCGCGGATAACCGGATGCCGGGTGGCGGAACGCGGTCCGGTGCGGGCGGTGGTGGAATATACCGGAGTTGACGGCCATCCAATCATAAGCATCATGCTCCATGCCGGCGCGCGTTCGCTCGAGTGGCGCGCCAATGGCAGCGGTATGCAAATCGCAACCGCCTGGATGCCCGGTCGCGGCGGCTACGGCAACGGCGCCGACACCCCCCCGGATATCCTGCGCTGGGCCAAGCCGGATGCCGTGGAACGATTTGCATGCAACCGCGCAGGGGTGTTGGCGCAGCGCCCTGCCGCGGCTTGCGCGGGCGGGGATTGGTATGCCCTGGAGGATACTCAAACCGGGCAGACCGTCGGTGAAATATTTGACGGGTCTTTCCCGCCGTCTCTGCGCGCCGTCCAATCGGATATGGATTTAACCGTTGAGGCGGAATGGGTCGTCCGGACCAATGCCTTGCGCGGCGCCTGGCTGCCCCTGCCGGAAGGCAGCGGCTGGCTGCCGTTTCCGCGTGAAGCCAGTACCTTGAATAATCCCGCCCTGGTGTTGACGGCGCCGGCGCAAAAAAGGGAAGATGTGCCGTCCTCAGCCCGAGTTCCGCGGTTAAACCGGGAGTTAATCCGCGGATACCACGACAGCCTGGCGGCGCGGGGCCGCCCCCAGCCGCTGTATACCGGCGGCGCAACCCCGTGGGAAAATCTGCCGCATGTGCTGGACTGGGCGCGGCGCCGCGGCGGCAATTACCTGAGCGTCTATGCCGCCGGGCCGTTCTGGAAGAGCCGCTGGTTGGATGAGGGCGATCCGCGTTCGGAATACCTGGGCAAACTGCTGGAATTGGCGCATGCGCGGGGCATGGGCGTCCAGTGGGGCGGCACCGTCATGTTGTGGAAACTTGGCAAGACCTCCGGCAACAGCATTTTTTTCGGCGACAAGGCGCCGCCGGGTTTCGTCGAGTCGCAGGCGGATTTGCTGCGGTTCCGTGAATATGCCGTCGTCGCCGCCGCGGAAATCGCCGCTTATGATGTGGACATGTATTGGTTGTTTGAGGAAACCAAATACATGATCGCCAATCCGCACGATCCGGCCGGGCATGTGCGCGAGTCCGGCCGGCAGGCCTTCCGGGCAAAATACGGCATGGAACCGGCCGCTCCCGCACGGGTTGAAGCATTGGCCGATCCCGCTCATCACAACGCCGTTTTCTTCGAGATGGATGTCTATACCGACCTGGTGCGGGATATGACCCGCGCCATCAAGGATATCAATCCTGAGATCATTGTCGGAGACAGCGATGCCGCTTCCACCATCGCCCGGCTTGAAGGCGGGCCGCATGACTGGGAATGCCACGCAGACTTTTTCGACATGCAGTCCATGGATATCTGGGGGCCGCCCTGCAACCGCTTCAAGTGGTTCCGCAAGCTGATGCGCGCCATGTTCGATAATCGCGGTTCCACCGGGTTCCTTTCCATGGGACTCACCCGCGACCTGGGCACGGCGCATGACCACCAGATGATGTGGGGACTGCAGTCATTGATTGTGTTTCCGCCCTGCCGGACCGATACCTGGGCGGAATATTACGACGAAGCCAAGCGCAACCTGCAGTTTTATGAATATACCGGGCTGGGCGACCTGATTGCCCGCGCCCGCCCGGTGAAACGCGCCGCCCTGCTCCGCGACCGCGCCGGGATGATCGAAGATATCCGCCAGGGACGCTGGGTAAAAGCCGCCGGCGATTACTTCGGCACGCAATATGATGTCCGGTTGCAGGGCATCGTGTATCTTCATAATTTCCAATGCGACCTGGTCATGTCCAAATATTTTACACTGGATAATCTGAAGGAATACCCCGTCCTGGTTCTGGCGTCGTATGACGCCCTCTCGGATGACATTGCCTTGATCATTCGCGACTATCTGCAACAGGGCGGCGCCGTCTTGGCCGAAGGCGAAGTGTTGAAAAATTCAGTTATGCAGGGCATGGCCGGAGTCCGGCGGACCGGCGCGCCGGCCGATATTCAATTAAGCGTGGAGGGAGATAATCCCTTCAACTTCAACGGCAAGATTACGGCCGCGGATCCGGAAGGCGCCAGGGTGCGCCTGACTTCCAACGCCGGCCGGCCGGTGTTGTTTGAGCGCAGCGTGGGGAAGGGGCGCCTGCTTTACTCGCCGGTCTGGCTGAGCGAATGCCTGGATGATTCCGGCCCGGCTGGATTTTTCCGCGGCTTGCTTGATGATTTGGCCGGAGATTTCGTGTTCCATCTGACCGGGGAAGGGGCGGATTTGCTGGATTCCAGCCTGCTGGCGTCCGACGGCGGTCTGCAAATTCTGGGCGTTTACAATCCAACAGGCACGGCGATCAATGTTAACCTGATCTGGCATGATGAACGCATTCCTCCCTTGCTGGCCGACTTTTCGCGCGGTACGGTCATGGGTTTTAACGGGCGCGCCGGATTATCCATCCCGCCCAACCGCGTTGTTTTCTGGGTGTTGGGAGACCGGCCTGCGTTAGATCCGCGCTAATATGAGTGAAAGGAGCCGCTATGCTGGATGAAATCAATGCAAAGCTCGCCAGTGCCGCCAGGCTGATGATCAGCATGAGTTTAGCGTGTGTTATCAGCCGTTGGCCGGTCGCGGCCCGGGCGGATGGTCCGCCCATTGCTGAATGCGAAATACCGGTGGCCGCCGGTATGCCGGCTCTGGATGGCGAGTTGACGGATGATGCCTGGCGCCAGGCGGCGGACATTCGCGGGTTCCACCGCCTGGGAGGAAAGGGCCCCATGGCCGATCAGCGCGCCCTGCTCATGGCGGACAATACCTGGCTGTTTGTCGGCTTTGAAATCGTGCATCCCAAGCCGGCGGAAATTATCACCAGGGTGTTGGATAGGAGTCTGGATGTAATCCGGGATGATTCCGTGGAGGTTTTTATCGATCCAGGCGCCGACGGCCAGTTATATTACCAGTTTGGATTGAACGCCGCGGGCTACGGCGGCGCGCGGCGGAATATCGCCTCCGGGAGCGATATAACATCAAAGATTCAGCGGCCGATCCCCTGGCGTTATGCCGCTAAATTGACGGACAAAGGATGGAATGCCGAAATCGCCATTCCCCTGGCTTTGCTGGCATACCGCGGCGATTTGAAGCAAGCCCGGATGAACCTTTGCATCAATCGCATGATACCGATCAGCACGGTGGAGGATGTCTCAATGGGCCACGAGCGGGAACATGGAAGTTGGGCGCCTTTGAGCCGGAGTTACCACGAGGCGGAACATTTTATTCCCGTGAAAGGCCTGGGCGACATTCCGATCAATGCTCCGTTTTTCCCGATTTTAGGTGAAATTACCGTAAGCGATTACGATATCATGCGGAAGGTATGCACGGTGCAATTGGAGTTGGCAAACGCTTTCAACACTCCCGGCACATCGGATGTGACGATTTGTGAAATGCCGGATACGGCCGCGCCGCATGAGTGGCGGACGGCATTGTCTTTCCAGGGAGAGGAAAAACGCCTGGAATCCTTGCGCGTGCCTGTTAGGAATCCCGGCGCCAGCCGGCTGCGGGTAACGGTGCGGGATGCTCCAACCGGCGCCTTGCTGCAAGCGACAGAACTGGCGCCGGAACAAATGGCAGGCATGGAGTTGTTGAAGGCTTATGCCGGCCGGTCGTTTTACACGGACGAAAAGGCCGCTGAAATTATTTGTCTGACAACGGTAAAAAATTCCCTGCACAACGGCTTGCGCCTGCAAGCGCGGGATTCGCTGGGCGGCGTGATGGCGGCGGCGGTGTCCGGGGATGCAACCGTTCTGGAAATTCCCCTGGCCGGCCTGGCTGCAGGACGGCATGCTGTCACAGTGGAACTTTGTATGCCGGATGATGCCTTGGTTGCCCGGCAGGATGTGTTTCTGGATATAAAAGACCCGCGGCCGGGCTTGGAATGGAAGATTGACCATGTCAACCGGGTCTTGCTGAAAAACGGACGCCCGCATTTTCCATTCGGCATTTGCGCGTTGATCAACCTTGACGACGCGGCGGAATGGCGTGAATTGGGGCAGGTGTTTAATTGCATTGTCCATTGGAATCGCGGCTCCGGCGATTACCGCGATGTGCAATCATTTGCGGAAATGGCCGCCCGGCATAATTTGGATTTCATTCCCTATGCCCGGCAATTCTTTGGTCCGGCCAATGAATCCTCTCTAGCCTATAGCGCCAGACTGAAAAAAGCCGGGCATGCACGGGCTACGCAAATGGTTTTGGATGACATTACGGCCAATCAGGCGCCTTTGATAACCAAGGGAGTTGAGCTGGTTCGTGATTTGCCTAATATCATGGGGTACTTTGCCTGGGACGAACCAAGATATACGGTGTATGATGTCAGCGTTGCCGGGCGCGCCGTGTATGAAATCATCCGGCAAACGGACGGATACCGCCCCGCGTTTGTGAATTATTCCTCGTTTATCCCGGCCGGCGATAAATATACCGATTGGTTTGACGTGCTGATGACCGATCCTTATTGGACTCCGGGCCGTCCGACCCATATCGGTTCGCCCAACTGGGTCAGCCGGAGGACGCATGAACTAAATTTGCTGGCCGCGCCCGCGCGATTCCGCCAGCCGATCATGATTGTGCCGCAGGCGGAACGCACCAGCGGAACATACAAACGGGCGCTTTTACCCCGC
>JAXGSX010000161.1:0-8047 GCA_040775225.1 Kiritimatiellia bacterium
AGAAAAAACTCCAGGCGCACATCCGGCAGGGCGCGCGCCACCGCCGCCGCGTCCCGCGTATCCACGCCGCGGCGGAGGAACGCCCAGGTCAGCCCGCGATATACCGCTCCGGAATCCACGTAAACCCAGCCCAGGCGCCGGGCCGCTTCCCGGCTGACGGTAGATTTGCCGGATGCCGATGGCCCATCAATGGCTATGATCTTGCTCATTTTCCCTGAATTTTGCACGAATATTGGTGTAGAAATGATTTAAAGCAATCATAGCGCGTGCAAAATAAATTTTGCACAGTTATCTGTTGTCACCCATATGGTTACAAAAGCACAGTTTCCGGAAACACCAATATTCGCCCATTCGACAAGCTCAGGGCTATGTCGGACATAGCCGGCAGCCGGCCGCGCGATTTTGGCGCAGGGCTTTGTTGCTCGGGGATTTGCGGTATATTTATACAGCGGCACCCCTCGCGCCGCGCCCTGCGCCAAACTTGCGCGGTGCAAAATTCAGGTTTTCACAGATTACCGGCGATCGGTTTTCACGGCTTATGCTGCAGCCCCGAGTTCCACCCGGCCGCCCAGTTCCCGCAAATGCCGCCAGAAGTCCGGGTAAGAAGTATCCACGCAGGCCACATCTTCAATGACTATCGGCGCCTGCGCGAACAGCGCCAGCACCGCCATGGCCATGGCCACGCGGTGGTCGCCGTAACTTTTGACCCGCACGCCGCCGCGGATCGGCCGCCCGCCGCGGATGCGCATGCCGTCCGGCAATTCTTCCACCTCCACGCCCGCCAGCCGCAGGTTGGCCGCCATGCAGGCGATGCGGTCGGATTCCTTGACGCGCAGCTCCTGCGCATTGCGGATAAACGTTTCGCCGGACGCCAGCGCCCCGGCCACCGCCACCAGCGGCAATTCATCTATTACGGCCGGTATCTCCGCGCCGCCCACCGTTGTCCCGCGCAGCGCACGCCCGCGCACTTCGATCGCGCCCATTGGTTCCGGCGAGGCATTTTCCCCGGGCGTCACCTGAATCTCCGCCCCCATGCGCCGCAGAATATCCAGCAGCACCGACCGCCGGCCATTCAAACCGACGTCGGATAACAACACCGATGACGACGGGCAGGCCGCCGCCGCCGTCAGCCAGAACGCAGCGGAAGAAAAATCGCCCGGCACCAGCCAGTCGCCCGGCGGCAGCACTGGGCCGCCCGGGCCGTACCCCCTGACCCGCACGCGCAAGCCATCCACCTCCAGGTCAACGCCCAGAGCCTGCAAAATGATTTCCGTGTGATTGCGCGTCGGCAGCGGCTCCCAGACTGTGGTATCGCCCTCCGCAAACAAGCCGGCTAGCAACACGCAGGATTTGACCTGGGCCGACGCCACCGGCAAGCGGTACTCAATTCCACGCAAATGCCCGCCATACACCGTCAGCGGCGCGCAGCCGCGCGGCCCGGTTAATTTCAGGCGCGCGCCCATCAACTCCAGCGGCTGGCGTATGCGTTCCATCGGGCGCGATCGCAACGAAGCGTCGCCGGTCATTACCGTGCGCCAAGGTTGCCCGGCCAGCAGCCCGGCCATTAACCGGATTCCCGTGCCGGAATTGCCCAAGTCCAGCGGCGCCGCCGCCGCGCGCCATCCCTGCCCCGCCACGTACAAGTCCTGGCCCTGCCAGGACACATCCGCGCCCAGAGCGGCCACGGCCCGCAGTGTGTTCAGGCAATCTTCGCTACGCAGATAATTCCGGATCGCTGACCGGCCCGGCGCCAACGAAGCCAGCATGGCCAGCCGGTGCGAAATGCTTTTATCTCCCGGCACCTGCAACGTCCCGCGCAGGGAACCGGCGGACGCTACTGTGGCATTTATGCTTTTACCTGAATTTTGCATGAATATCAGTCATGTTTCCCCTGCGCCTCCAAGGCGCGTCGCTGAGCGCGGGCATTATCCAGCAAATGCCGGACTGCATCAAAATCGCCGTCTTCCAGCGCCGCCTTTAAGGCTTCCAGATTGCATTGCATGGCGCGCAATTCATCCAATACGGCCGCCCGGTTGGTCTGCAAAATATCATGCCACATCGCCGGATCGCCTTCCGCCACCCGGGTGGTGTCCCAGAAGCCGGCGCCGCAGAAGATGCCGGCTTGTTCCGGAGCATGCCGCCCCACGGTGGCAGATACCAGCGCCGCCGCCAGGTGCGGTAAATGGCTGGTGGCCGCCAGCAGGCGGTCATGCTCGCCGGGCGCCGTCCGCCGCACCCTGGCGCCCAGGCCCGCCCAGAATTCCTCCGTCATGCTCAAAGCATCAGGGCGCGTCAAGGGTGAAGGCGTGACCACGACCAGCGCTCCGCGGTACAAATCCGCGCGGGCGGCATCCAGTCCCTGGCGCTCGGAACCGGCAATCGGATGCGATCCGACAAACGCCGCCGGGCTGCCGGCGAACAGGTCATCCATCCGCCGGACCACTTCCGCCTTGCTGCTGCCGACATCCGTGACCACACTGCCCGGTTCCAGTCCGGGAAGGCAGGCCTCCGCCAGGGCGGCCATCTGGCAGACCGGAATGCAAATCACTGTAAGCTGCGCCCCGCGCACGGCTGCCGCCGGATTGTCGAACACCGCGTCAACTGCGCCGCATTCCAACGCCAGGCGCCGGCTTGCCGCGCGGCGGGCATAGCCGCTGACCCGCACGGCCGGCTGGCGCCGCAAAGCCATGCCCAGCGAGCCGCCCATTAAACCCAGCCCGATAATTGCCGCATGATTTATTTTGGACATTTGCGTATGATAGCCCAATGGCGTGCGGCAATTCAATTCTTTTTTCAATCCGATGCAGCCGAACTGCTTGCCCTGCGTAGCTTCAGCGTAGCAGGGCGTTCGGCATCCGGAATATTGGAGCAGCCCGGAACGGCGCGCAAGGGATTGCGCGCCCTACCGCGGAATGATTTTGCAGTCTCCGGTAGGGCGGCCGGCGCCGCAATGCCAAGCCCAGCAAGCCGCCCATCAACCCCAGCCCGATAATTGCCGCGTGTTTTATCTTTAACATTTGCGCATGATAGTCCAAAGCCGCGCGGCATTTCAACCTATATCCGCATTTAAAATTCAGTCACGCGACACGCAACACGATTTTTAATATTGCCGCCGGCGGCGCCAGCCGGTATGCTGCAATGCTGTCTGACTGGCAGTCCGCACCTGCGGCAATATCAACCAACGAACAGAATTCGTCCCATGAAAATTGACTTGCTGGCCGTCACGGAAAAGGCCGAACAACTGATCGAATTCGCCGCGCGCGTATGTTACCGCAGCCATCCTGCCGCGCAGGAGGGTAGCGCCGAAAAACTGATCGGACGCCTGCTGGCCATGGGCCACGAGTCGCCCCTGGAACACGCCTCCGCCACGTTTCACATCCAGGGTTGTTCCCGCGCCATGTCCCACCAACTGGTCCGGCACCGCATGATGTCGGTCTCGCAGCAAAGTCAGCGCTACGTCCAGGAATCCTGTTTCGAGTTCGTCATCCCGCCGGCGCTGCCGGCCAACGCCCGCGCGGAATTCGCCCGGGATATGGAATCCATCCGGGCCATGTATGCCAAGTGGAAAAATTCCGGCTTGAAGAATGAAGACGCCCGGTTCGTGCTGCCGAATGCCTGCGCCACCAACATCGTGATCACCGCCAACTTCCGCGAATTCCGGCACATCTTCAAATTGCGCTGCGCCCGCAACGCCCAGTGGGAAATCCGGGAGGCCTGTGCGTGCATGCTGCGGCTGCTGCACCGGCACGCGCCGGCGGTTTTCGCCGACCTGATGCCGCTGGTTGCAGAATCGGCGGGGGCGCCACCCGATATGCCCGGCCAGGCAAGCAAATCACCCGCCCCCGGAACGCAGGAACCAGGCTCCCGTTAATGCAACCGCAAGCAAACGAACCAGGGGACGTTATGCCTATTGATCCAACTTTGCTGGTCTCGATTGTGATCCCCACCGTGGGCCGCGCCTGCCTGGTGAAGACTTTGGAGTCGCTGGCCGCCGCGGACTTGTTCAACCGCACGGAGGTCGTGGTGGCCGGACTGATCTCGAACCCAGCCATCGCAGCCGCATTCCAGGAATTGCGCGCGCGGTATCCGCAAATCAGGCATTTGCCGGTGAGTTTTGATAAAGGCGACTCCAGCGCCAAGAAAAACGCCGGCTGGCAGGCCGCCCGTTCCGACACCGTGGCCTTTCTGGACGACGACGTGATTGTGCCGCCGGGCTGGATTGCCGCCATCCGCGCGGCATTCGAAAACACCACTGTAAACGTCGCTAGCGGGCCGGCCTTGCCGCCGGAGGACATCACCCGCACCGGGCGGCTGGCGGCCATGGCGTTGAGTTCCGCTGCCAGCGGTTATGTGGCACGGCGTTACACGCTCCAGGACGCGCCCCCTGCGCCCGCGCCTTGGTCCGCGATTATCGGCTGTAACATGGCCTGGCGGCGCGGCGCCTTGCAGCAAGCCGGCGGATTCAACGTGCAATTCTGGCCGGGGGAAGAAATGCTGGCCGCCTTCCGCGCCGAACAAAACGGCCATCGCCTGTATTGGGTTCCCGGCGCATGGTTATGGCACATGCCGCGGCAAACCCTGGCGGGGTTTTGGCGGCAAATTCAAGGGTATGGCGCCACGCGGATTCGCCTGATTCGCGCCGGTGTGACAATCGAATACACGACCCTGATTCCCGCCATCTGGGTTTTATCACTGGCGGTATTGATCCCGGCCGCGTTTTTTTTCGCATGGGCGGCATGGCTGCTGCTGGCGGAAACTGCCGTTTACAGCCTGCTGCCGCTGACCGCTGCCGCCAGGGCTTATCTGAGGGAACGGCGCTGGTCCGACTGGCTGCTGGCGGGCATGATACCGCTGATGCACCTGAGTTACGGCCTGGCGGAATGGCGGGAATTTTTACGCCCCGGCCGCGATTTCAGCGGCACTGTGAAAACCAAAGCGCCGTAAGCCGTTCCAACCGGAAAAGGTGATCTCACAAAAACACTAGATGTTTTCGCGCCGCGAAAATAAGGTTCGCCATCGGCGAACAGCCTCTTCCTGGAGCCGGGACGCCCCCGTCCCGGTCTGCGGCCAGGGTGAGGGCACCCCGGCTCCAAGGAAAACGTTTGTAAAATTTATTCGTTTAGATTTTTACGCAAGAGGCTAAGCCACGAAGAATGAGCGGCTTGCGGATTTCGACGGAAATTCAGTAAAATAATCTGCGCTAATCTGCGCAATCTGCGGATAAAAAATAATCCGCCATCCGCTGCAGCCCGTCCGGCGTGCCCATGTCCAGCAGGGGCGGCGGCGAGGTCCAGGCACGAATGCGGCCGGCGGCCGCCAACCCGGGAAACACATCCCGCTCCAGCGAAAATGGCGGCGGCGCGGCCGGCAGGTCCGCCGGCAAACTCCGGCCAACCAGGTAGACTCCGCCGTTCACCCATCCGGCGGTTGCGGCGGCCTTTTCCCGAAACGCCCGGACGGTCCCGCCGGCGTCAAACTCCACCAACCCATACCGGCCGCTGTCAGTCACCGGCGCCACGGCCATAGTCACCGTGGCGGCGGCGCGCTGGTGGGCGTCCAACATCCCCGGCAAATCCAACCGCGGCAGCAGGCTGTCGCCATTCACAACCAAAAAAGGGTCGGTATGAGTATGCGGCGCGGCAAAACGCAGGCCGCCGCCCGTGCCCAACGGGGCAGGCTCCACGGAAATCGTCGCCGGCATGGGCAAGCGCGCAGAGGCCAGCCAGTCCTGCAGGCAGCCGGCAAGGTGGCCGGCTGCCAGGTGCGCGGAACCGACGCCGCAAGCCGCCAACCATTCCAGTTGGCGGGCCAGAAACACCCGGTTCCCCACGGGCGCCAGCGCCTTGGGACGGTCCGGAAACAATTCCGCCAGGCGCGTGCCCAGCCCGCCGATTAAGATGATTGCCTGGATGTTCACGTCTTTGCTAATATACCTACATGTCAAACGATAAAACAAGCAAAAATGCCCCGCGCCTGTTCGGCGCGTTCGGCGGTGTGTTCACCCCGGCGATCCTGACGATCCTGGGCGTGATCATGTTCCTGCGCGCGGGCTATGTAGTCGGACAGGCCGGCGTTTTTCAGGCGCTGATCATCCTGGCGGCGGCGGAGGCGATCGTGTTACTGACGGCGATTTCCATGGCAGCCATCGCCACCAATACGCCCGTGAAAGGCGGCGGCGCTTATTACTTGATCTCGCGCACGCTGGGCCCCCAATTCGGCGGCGCCATCGGGCTGGCGCTGTACCTGGCGCAGGCGCTTTCCGTGCCGTTTTACATCCTGGGCTTTGTTCAAAGCGCGGTGTTTGTTTTCCCCGCGCTTGCGCCTTACTTCCAGGAATTGGCCCTGCTGGCCGCCATGCTGCTGTTTGTCGTGGTATACACGGGCGCGGATTGGGCCATCCGCGCCCAATACGCCGTCATGGCCATACTGGGCCTTGCGATTCTGGCATTCCTCTCCGGCCTGGCGCTGCATTTTGATCCGTCCCGTTTAGCCATCAACTGGCCGGCGGGATACACCGACCCCGGCCTGAACATGTGGAGCATGTTCGCGATTTACTTCCCGGCGGTCACGGGCATCATGGCGGGGATTAACATGTCGGGCAACCTGCGCGAACCCGGGCGCGCGCTGGTGCGGGGCACGTTTGCGGCAATCGGCGTTGGCGCCCTGGTTTACCTGGCGGAAATAATTTTATGCGGCGGCGCCCAGACTCGCGCCGGATTGATTGCCGATCCCTTCGGCACGTTGAAAAGCATGGCTCCGGCCGGGACCGGATTGCTGGTGGCGGCAGGAGTGTTTGCCGCCACCATTTCCAGCGCCATCGGCTCGCTGCTGACGGCGCCGCGCGTGCTGCAGGCGCTGGCGCGCGACCGGATCATCCCCGGCCTGTCGCCATTCGCGCGCGGCGCCGCCGAGCCGCGCGCCGCCCTCTGGCTGACCTTGCTCGCCACCATCGCCATGATCGCGGCGGTGGGCGGCGGCGACTCCCTGCGCGCCTTTGATTTTGTCGCGGAAGTGGTGACGATGCTCTTCCTGGGCACTTACGGCATGATCAACATGGCCGCCTTCATCGAATCGCTCGGCGCCAACCCTTCCTTCCGGCCGCGCTTCAAATTATACCATTGGCTGGCGGCGGCGGCCGGCATGCTGGCCTGCCTGGCCGCCATGCTGCTGATCAATGCCGGCGCGGCGCTGGCGGCGGCGGCGCTGATTGCCGGGCTGTATCTCCTGATCAGCCGCCGGGTTTTCGCCGCGGCCTTCGGTGATGCCCGGCGCGGCTTCATCTACAACATCATCGCGCGCAACCTGCTGCGCCTGCGCGCGATGCGCGCGCACCCGAAGAACTGGCGCCCGTCGCTGCTCGTCATGTCCGGCAATCCGGACACCCGCCCGAGCCTGATGCAATACGCCGCCTGGCTGGAAGCCCGGCGCGGCCTGCTGGCGGCTGCCGAGATCATCATCGGGGATTTGCGCGAGAAAGCAGGCCTGCGCGGCGTGGCGCAGGCGGCCATGGAAAAACTGCTGCGCAATTACACGGAAAACGCCTTTGCCGAAGTCATCATTGCCGCCAACCTTGACGAGGGCATCCGGGTGCTGGCGCAGGCGCATTCCATCGGCCCGATCAAGCCCAACACCGTCCTGTTCGGCTGGCCCAGCGACCCGGCGCGCATCGGCCCGTTCGTCCGCCATTTGCAGGACCTGGCGTTGCTCGGCAAAAGCCTGGTGTGCGTCATTGACCGGCAGGCCGTGGACGGCGCCGCCGTGCCCGCGGCCCGGCGCATTGACGTCTGGTGGCGCGGCAAACTCAATGGATCGCTGATGTTGATCCTGGCCTACCTGCTGACGCGCAACTGGGAATGGAGCAATGCCGAAATCCGGATACTGCGCAAGGTGGAACAGCCTGCCGCGCGCGAGTCCTCGCTGAAGTCATTGCTGGCATTAATTCAAACCGCGCGCATTCCCGCCGCAGCCGAGGTGGTGGTCAGCAATGAGCCCTTTGCCACGGTCCTGCGCCGGCATTCCCAGGATGCCAGCGCCGTATTCCTGGGAT